>DATFPL010000258.1:0-7043 GCA_035264845.1 Candidatus Limnocylindrales bacterium
CGGGTAGAGGTGGCAGGCGACGCGGACACCGTCGGTGAACAGCACCTCCGGCGGGACGACCTCCCGGCAGACGTCCATCGCGAACGGGCAGCGTGGCGCGAAGCGGCAGCCCGGCGGGGGGTCCCGGAGGTCCGGCGGTTGGCCCGGGATGACGTCGAGCGTCCGGCGGTCGGCCCGGATGTTCGGGAACGACGACAGGAGCTTCTGGGTGTATGGATGCCGCGGCGCGGTGAAGACGCGGCCGACGGGTCCTTCCTCCGCGACGCGACCGGCGTACATGACGAGGACGCGGTCACAGGTCTCCGCGATGACCGACAGGTCGTGCGTGATGAGGATGAGCGACAGCCCCAGGTCCCGTCGGAGCTGCTCGAGCAGCTGGAGAATCTGCGCCTGGACCATCACATCGAGCGCGGTCGTCGGCTCGTCGCCGATGACAACGGCCGGGTCGCACGCCAGTGCCATCGCGATCATCGCTCGCTGCCGCATCCCGCCCGACAGCTCGTGCGGGTAGGCCATTCCCCGCCGCTTGGGGATGCCGACGAGCTCGAGCAGTTCGTCGGCCTTCGCCCGCGCCGAGCGCTGCGACTGTCCGAGCCGCACCTCGATCGGCTCTGCGATCTGGTCGCGGACTCGTCGGACGGGGTTCAGCGCGTTCATCGCGCCCTGAAAGACGATGCTGATCTCGCGCCAGCGATAGCGCCGCAGCGCATGCTCGCTCTTCGGTACGAGGTCGATCCCGAACAGCTCGACCTTGCCGCCCTTGATCCGGCCGTTCGCCGGCAGGAGCCGAACGAGCGACAGGGCGGTCGTCGTCTTGCCGCAGCCCGACTCGCCGGCAAGCCCGAGCGCTTCGCCGTCGTTCAGTCGGAACGACACGCCGTCGACCGCGCGAACCCAGCCGCTCTCCAGTCGGAAATGCGCCTTGAGATCGGTGACCTCGAGGAGCGGCGCGTTCGGGACGGCGAGCTTCGGGAGCGCGTACTGGCGGCGGCGACGAATGTCGGCGGCCGCGGTGCCTGGATGCGGATCGAGCGGTCCCGCGGCCGCCGGAGCGGCGAGGTGGCGCTCCTCGTCATCCGCGTCGTCCCGCTCGCGCCGGACGAGCGCATCGCCGGCCTCCGGCCGGAGGTCGCGAGGGTCGATGCTCACCGGCGGAGCGCCGACTTCGGGTTGAGGATGTCGTCGAGCGCGTTGCCGACCAGTGTGAACGCGAGAACGACGAGGACGACGCACGTAGCGGGAGGGGCGATGTACCACCACGCGCCAAGGCCGGGCGCGCCGGAGCTCTGGGCGGAGTTGAGGATCTCGCCCCACGACGGCGCGAACGGGTCGCCGAGCCCGATGAACGCGAGCGTCGTTTCGGTGAAGACGGCGGTCGCGAACGTCAGGACCGATTGGGCGACGATGAGGTTGACGACGTTCGGCAGGATGTGCCGCCGCATGATGTGGCCGGACCCGGCGCCGATGACGCGTGCCCGGTCGACGAACATCCGCTCCTTCAGCGACAGCACCTGGCTGCGGATGATCCGCGCCGTCGTCGCCCAGCTCGTCAGGCCGATGACAACGACGATGACGATGAGCGTTGCCCTGATCCCGAACAGCTCCGCGTCCGCGCCGACGACGTCGAGAACGACCGGCGCGAGGATGATGGCCAGGACGACTGTCGGCAGGACGAGGAAGAAGTCGGAGATCCGCATCAGGATCGTGTCGACGACCCCACCGACGAAGCCCGCCACGATCCCGACGACGGCCCCGACGACGATCGTGATGATCGTCGCCATCAGCCCGATGGCCATCGAGATGCGTGCCCCATGCACCGTCAGGTTCAGCATGTCGCGGCCGAGCTCGTCCGACCCGAACAGGTGCGCCCCCGAGGGCGGGGCGAGACGCGTTCCGCTCGCCGTGACGGCGGACTCGAGCTTGCCGACGAACAGCTCGGGGAACGCGGCGAGGATCCCGAACGCGATGAGGATGACGAGCCCGACGACGCCGTCCGACCGGCTGATGTAGCGGCCGGCGAACGTTCGCGCCCGGCGGCCGGCAATCCGCCACCGCTCCGCGCGGACGCGCTCGACGGGGATCGTCGCCGTGCTCATACCCGCACCCGCGGGTCGAGGTAGCCGTAGACGATGTCGGCGAGGAGGTTGGCGAGGACGACCGAGACGGATACCAGCAGGAAGACGCCCTGGAGGACCGGGTAGTCGCGGGCGTTGAGCGCCTCGATCGTCAGCGTCCCGAGCCCCGGCCAGTTGAACACGATCTCCGCGGTGATCGCGCCCGCGATCACATACCCGAGGTTGATCGCGATGAGCGTGACCATCGGCAGCAGGGCGTTCGGGAATGCGTGCGAGCGGAGCACTCGTCCGTCCGTCAGCCCTTTCGCCTGCGCCGTCGTCACGTAGTCCTCGCCGCGGGTCTCGATGATCGACGCCCGCATGAGGATCGAATAGCCCCCGATGAGGCCGACCGAGACGGCAGTCAGCGGCAGGACGAGATGGCGTCCCAGATCGACGAGGTAGCCGCCGATCCCACTGCGGTCCGCACCGGCCGAGATCATCCCGGATGTCGGGAACCAGTGAAGGGCGGCGGCGAAGATGATGATGAGTGGCATGCCGATCACGAAATACGGCATCGAGTAGAAGATCAGGCTGAGGCCGTTGCCGATCCGGTCGAGCCACCCTCCCCGGCGCCACCCCGCGTACGCGCCGACAAGCAGCCCGACGACGATCGCGATCGCCTCGGCGAGGCCGACGAGGAGGACGGTCGGGCCGACGGAGTTGGCCACGACGTCGAAGACCGGCTGGCCGCGGTAGAAGATCGAGAATCCCAGGTCCCCGGACAGCGTCGACTGGACGTAGGCGACGAGCTGGTCAGGAAAGAGGGGCTTGTCGAGGCCCCATCGCGCCCGCGTCGCGGCAATGGTCTCCGCTGTCAGGTTCGGGTTGCGGAGAACCCGATCCGGTGATCCGGGCATGAGCCGGAACATGAGGAAGTTGAGGACGAGAATCGCGGCGATCGTGACGACCGCCTGCGCGAGCTTCCGGCTGAGGTAGCGGCCGCTCATCGACGGTTGCCTGGCTCAGGGTCGAGGGAGGGCCGCCGATCGGCGGCCCTCCATGGCGCATGTGCGTCCGGCCGTGAGGCCGAACGTCACTCGTCGTCCTCGCGCACCGTCCGGCGACGGTTCATGAGAAGCGCGCCGGCGATGGCCAGGACGACCAGGCCGGCGACCACGACGATCAGCACGGTGTTGTTGCCGGAGCTCGAGGTACTTCCGGGAGTGCTGGTGGCCGGCGCGGGCGACGTCGCGGCCGACGCGCCGCCGCTGGCGGCTCCCGGCGCCGTCGACGGGGCGGCGCTCGGTGCCGCCTTGACGTCGCTCAGCAGCGTGTAGTCGAGCACGCCGTACGTGAAGAGCGGCGTCCCGTTACTCGGCATGTTCTGCCAGCCGGCGAACTTGTCGGTACGCCAGACGTCAAGGTTCGAGTCGTAGTACAGGATGTCGTACGGAGCCTCGTCATAGATGAGGTTCTGGATCTTCGCCAGGGTCGTCTTGCGGGTGTCGCCGGCCTCCTTGAGCTGCTGGTCGTACAGCGCGTCGAAGTCCTTGTTGCAGTACTGGCTGTCCGATGTGCCGCCGATTGCGTCGCACCGGAAGATCTGGAGCAGCGCGTTCGGGTCCGGGCTCCCGGCCCAGCCCCACAGCTCGATGTCGTACTTGGCCGTGCTCTCGCCTTCCGGCGGCAGGATGAGCGTCCCGAGCGCAGCACTCGTGAACACCTGCGTGACGACGTCGATCCCGAGCTCGCCGTACCAGGTCTTGATGAACTGGGCGGCCTTCGGATAGTTCTCGTCGGAATCCGGCATGTAGAGCCGGAGCTTGATCGGCTTGCCTTCCTTGTCGAGCCGCTTGTTGTTCGAATCGAGCGGATAGCCGGCATCGGTCAGCAGCTGCTTCGCCTTCTCGATGTCGAACGTGCGCGGCTTGTCGGGCTCGACGTGCCAGTCGGACAGGCTCGGCGGGATGTTCGTCGTGCCCGCGTCGCCGTAGCCCGCGAGGACGCGATCGACGAGCGCCTTCTTGTCGACGGCATAGCCGAGGGCGTCCCGGAACTTCGCGTCGAGCAGTGCCTTGGTGGACGGCCCACCGTTCTTGATCGTCTTGCCGGTCCCGGTGCCGTAGGTGTTGAACGCGAGCTGCGTCCAGCCGTTCGCCTTGCCGGCCGTCGTGCCGTACGTCGAATCCGACTTCAGCTGGTTGAACTGGTCGGGGTTGACGCCGTGCGCGTAGTCGAGCTCACCCGACTTCAGCGCCTGGACCATCGTGTCGCTGTTCTTGTAGAAGTGGATCTCGACCTGGTCCGCGAACCCCTTGTTGCCCCAGTAGTCCGGGTTCCGCTCGAACCGCGCGAACTGCCCGGTCTTCCACTCCTTGAGGATGTACGGCCCCGTGCCGACGAGCGGCGGGTTGAACTTCTCGTCGGCGATCTTCTTGTAGTCGTCCTTGCCGAAGACGTGCTTCGGCAGGATCGGGACATAGACCTGGTAGATGCGGTCGGACTGGTCGCTCGTCGTCGCGACGAACGTGTCGTCGTCCGGGCACTCGATCTTCGTGACCCCCGCGTCCTTGATGTTCGGATCGAGATATCCGGCCCCGACGTTCGTGTCGTCCTTGATGGCGGCCATCGCGAGGCCCCACGAGTAGCAGACGTCCTGCGAGTTGGCCGGCTGGCCGTCCGACCACTTCATGCCCGATCGAATCTTGAACGTCACCTTGTCCGGCGACCGCTCCCACGATTCGGCGAAGCCCGGCGCGGGCTTGGCGTCCTTGTCGAACTCGGTGAGCAGGTTGTAGTTGAGCTGGAAGACCTCGTACCCGACGACGAGGTACGTGTTCCACGGGTTCGTCGAATCGAGGTCCTGGGTCGTGCCGACGCGGAGCACGACGGGGTCCGCGGCGTGGACCGCACCTGCACCGGGCAGGAGCGCGGTCGCGATGAGCCCGGCCGCGACCGCCGCGCGGGCGAGTCGGGCGCGCAGCAAAGCTGGCATGGTTCTCCTCCTCCAACGGGCGTCCGGCAAGCGTGCCGGGTGAGCGGCCCGACCCATCATGGGTGCGCGGAGAGTAGGTCACGGTCGGCCGGCAGCGCAACTTCGGTCCGCGCCGTCCCACGCGGTGCTGCCCCAATCAAGCTTCCGCGGTCACCACCTCGTCGACGACGAGCGTACCGGCGTCCGCGTCGAGCGTCGCGATCGCTCCGATCGGGACCGTCGCGTGATGCTTGCCGTGTCCGATCGGCAGACCGATGATGAGAGGGACGCCGAGCGGCGCCAGGACCTCTTCGACGATGTCCTCGGCCGACAGCTCGCCGTTCCCACCCGACCACTTGCACTTGATGTCACCGATCACGATGCCCGCGACACCATCGAACTTCCCGGCGTTGCGGAGGTGGGTCAGGATCCCGTCGAGGACGTAGCCCTCGTTCTCGATCTCCTCGAGGACGACGATCCGGCCGCGCGTGTCGATCTCGATCCGCGTCCCGATCGTCGTGTTGACGAGGCCGGCGCAACCCCCCGTCAGCCGTCCCGTCGCTCGCCCGCCGACGACCGTCCGAACGTATGGATCGTCCGGGCTGGGGCGAATCGGCCCGTACGGCTCTTCACTGAACAGTGCCCGGCGGAGCCCCTCCTTCGAGAACTCCGTCACCTCGACGGCGCCGACACCCGACGCGCCGTTCGAGTAGAACGAGATCCCGTTCGTCCAGGCCTGGCCCGCGAGATGGAGCGTCGTCAGGTCGCTGAAGCCGCAGATCGCCTTGCGGTTCTTTCGGAACGCGCGCTCGTCGAGCAGCGGGATGAGTCGTGGCGTCCCGTATCCGCCCTGGAGGCAGACGATGGCGCGCACCTCGCGGTCGACGAGCATCTCGTTGAGATCCGCCGCGCGGTCCTCGTCACGACCGGCCATGTAGCCGTGCCGGTCGTTGAGGTGGCGGGCGAGCTTTACCTTCAGCCCCCACGCCTCGAGCCCGGCGACGCCGCGCAGCAGGTCGCTCCGGCTCTCCCACGGGCTGGCCGGCGCCACGATGCCGACGGTGTCGCCCTCGTGCAGGCGCAGCGGCTTGCGGCGCTCGTCGTCCCGCATCGTCAACCTCAGACCATGAAGCTCGTGACCGGGTCCTCGTCGAGGAGGATCGGCCGGTCGATCGTGAAGCCCGCGATGTCTCGCGCGGACGGCGTCGCGCCATCGGCGATCAGCTCCGCGGCAACCCGCCCGAACAGTGAGGCGTACTTGAAGCCGTGGGCCGCGCCGAGCGCGACGATGACGTTGGGCTGCTCAGGCAGGCGGTCCAGCACGAAGTTACGGTCCGGGGTCAGCGTGTAGAGGCAGGTCTTCGTGTAGATCTCCGGGCCGAGGGCGCCGGGGATGTGCGCGGCGAGGAAATCGGCGACGCGCCCGAACGCCGCCTCGTCGCGAGCAAAGGTTCGCGTCCGTGGCGTCGTCTCGACGCCGCCAACGTCCTGCGCCGCCTTGGGGCCTGGCTCGCCGTAGGCCGGGAAGCCGTAGAAGCACGGCTCGTCCATCCAGATCCAGATCGGGAACCGGTCGGGCGCGAACGCGGCAGGATCCCGGGCATGGAAGTACGTCACTTGCTCCTTCGTGATGGTCAGCGGCAGCCGGCGCCCGAACGGCCCGAGGAGCTCGTTCGTCCACGCGTCGGCGGCGACGACGACCGCGCCGGCGGTGAATGTATGCCCGGCGGTCTCGACGGCCAGTTCGCCACCGACGTCCCGAATCGACGCCACGGGCGTCCCCTCGAGGAGTGTCGCGCCGCGGGCGCGGGCGAGCGAGCGGTGCGCGGCGTTGGCGCGGTTCGGGTCCGCGATGCCGGATTCGGCCTGGTAGAGCCCGTGGTGCTCGTCGCCCAGCCGCCACTGCGGCCAGCGCCGCATGATCTCCGGCCCGTCGAGGTGCTCGTACGGGACGCCCTCCGCGTCCATGCTCGTCGTGTAGTCGGACAGCGGAATCGAGGCGTCGCGCGGCG
>DATFPL010000259.1:0-3898 GCA_035264845.1 Candidatus Limnocylindrales bacterium
TCGGCGAACGAGTCCCACGGTTCGGCCGGCTGCTGCTCGCCGCCGCGCGTTCGTGGCGAGGCCGTTCGGGCCTCGATCTCGCGGTCGCCCAGGACGACCATGTACGGCACCTTCTGCCCCTGCGCGAGGCGGATCTTGTTCTGCATCCGACCGTCGGATCGGTCGACCTCGACGCGCAGCGCGCGCGATCGCAGCACCGCGGCAAACTCCTCGCAGGCCTCGATATGTCGGTCGGCGATCGGGATCACGACTGCCTGAACCGGCGCGAGCCAGAGCGGGAATGCGCCGGCGAAGTGCTCGACCAGGATGCCGATGAACCGCTCGAGCGAGCCATAGATCGCGCGGTGGATCGCCATCGGGCGCTGCGGCTGGCCGTCCTCGTCGATGTAGGTCAGGTCGAATCGCTCGGGCAGCATGACGAGGTCGACCTGGATCGTCGCCATCTGCCACTCGCGCCCGAGCGCGTCGTCGATGTAGATGTCGATCTTCGGCGCGTAGAACGTGCCGTCCTTCGGCTTGACGACGTAGTTGCCGCCGGCTCGGTCGAGGGCGTCCTTGATCAGCGACTCGGCACGCTCCCAGAGCGCCGGGTCGCCCAGTGCCTTGTCCGGTTTCGTGGCGAACGCGAACCGCGGCTCGAGCCCCACCCACGAGTACGCCTCGCGGACCTCGCCGAGCAGCGCCTCGATCTCGGCCGTCAGCTGGTCCGGTCGGACGTAGAGGTGCGCGTCGTCCTGGATGAACTGCCGGACTCGAGTCAGTCCCGACAACGTGCCGGAGCGCTCGTTTCGGTGGAGCCGACCGTACTCGTTGAAGCGCAGCGGCAGGTCCCGGTACGACCGCAGCTTCGAGCGATAGACGTACGTCGACTCGGGGCAGTTCATCGGCTTGAGGCTGAACGTCTGGCCCTCGGACTCGATGAGGAACATGTTGTCGCGGTACAGGTCCCAGTGGCCCGACTGCTCCCAGAGCTTCTTCGAGACGACGATCGGCGTGCTGATCTCCTGGTAGCCGCGGCTTTCCTGGAGCTCGCGCATCGCGGACTCGAGCGTCCGCCAGATCCGCTGACCCTTCGGGTGCCAGAACGCGGCGCCGGGCGAGACGTCGTGGAACGAGAAGAGGTCGAGCTCCCGCCCGAGCCGGCGGTGGTCGCGCTTCTTCGCCTCCTCGCGACGCCACAGGTACTGATCGAGCTCTTCCTGCGTCGACCAGACGGTGCCGTAGATGCGCTGGAGCATTTGGCGCTTCTCGTCGCCGCGCCAGTACGCGCCCGCAACGGCGAGCAGCTTGAACGGGCCGATCTTCCCGGTGCTCTCGACGTGCGGGCCCTTGCACAGGTCGACGAACGGGCCGTGCTCGAAGACCGACACCGGCGGCATGGGGGTGCCTTCACCCTTCGCCTTCGCACCCAGGTCGTCGAGGATCTCGACCTTGAACGGCTGGCTGCGCTCGACGAAGAAGGCCCTCCCCTCCTCCGGCGGCAGCTCGCGCCGAACGAACGGATGATCGGCCTCGACCGACTTCGCCATTCGGCCTTCGATCGCCTCGAGATCCTTCGGCGTCAACGGCCGCTCGAGCTCGAAGTCGTAGTAGAAGCCGTCGTCGATCGCCGGACCGATACCGAGCTTCGTGCCGGGGAACAGGTCGAGGACGGCCTCCGCCATGACGTGCGCCGCTGAGTGGCGCATGGGATCGAGCGGGTCGCCGGCGCTCGCGTCGAGCAGCTCCTCCGCAGAGCCGCGCGCCGGCGCTTCGAACAGGTCCTCCGCATCGCCGATGCCGGCCTGTTCGTCAGCCGGCGGTGCCTCGTTCGCCATCTCGACCTCCTGGAATCACGAAACCTCCCGTCCATGCAGGACGAGAGGTTTGATCCTCCCGCGGTTCCACCCGCGTTCACCGTTTGGCGTTCGCCGCCCGATGCTCTCGAGCCGCGCTAACGGGCGGATCCCGGGCCGGTTCGCCGGCCGCTCACGGGTGGTGCTCGTCGGTGGTCGCGCCGGGCTTCCAGCCCTGTCCCGGCTCTCTCGAGGCGACCGCTCCGCCGAGCGCGTCCCGATCGACGCGTTCGTTATGTGGTGGGCGACACTGGACTCGAACCAGTGACCTCTTGCATGTCAAGCAAGTGCTCTAACCAGCTGAGCTAGCCGCCCGTGCGACGCGGTTCCGTCGCGTCGCCGGGGAATTCTACCGGACGCCGCCGCGGGGCGACAACGACGGGGAGTGGCCGCGGCCGCGTTCCTGCCAAATGCCCGTGCGGCGGGCGTTCGTCCACGCCGAAGGTGGTCGGCGGCGATCTCCACGCACGACGACGCGGGCCGAGCGGTGCCGTATGCGCGTGTGGCGGTCGTATGGCAGGAATTCGGTGACCAACGCCCGCCTTGCGGGCATCTGTCAGAACGCGCGCGCGTTCAACCGGGCCGCGCGCGCAGGTATTGGACGACCGCGGGATCGATCCAGCCAGCTGCCGCGGCGCGCTCCTCGAGGTTTTCAACGCTCATCCAGTCGATCAGCGCGTCGTGCCACGCCTGGTCCCAGCCGTTCGGTAGCGAACGCGGTGTCCCGATCGAGGGTCGCGGCTGTGACGGGGGCGCGGCATCGGGGAACATCGGCCGGTAGACCGCAGCGAGACCGCCGCCAGGGGCTCCGCCTGCCGCCGTGAGTCGTTGCCGCAACTCGGCGGCGAGCTCCTCGGTGATCGGCAGCAGCTCGTCCGGCCTGGGGCGGTCGAAATACAGCCGCTGGAGCGCGAGGACGCGACCCAGCTCGCCGATCGGGTCCGCATGGTCCTCGACATGAAGGTCGATCCAGCGGTCGTTCCCGCCACCGTATCCGCCACCCTCCCGGACCACGAGCAGCGCCGCGGACTGCCTCCCGCGACGGTCTCCCCCGGCCGCGTCGGCGTCGGCGAGACACGCGACGAGCAGCTCCGGGAACGGCATCCCGCCGCGCTCGAATCGATCCGCCATCGCATCGACCACCGCCGCACCCGCGAGGATGTTGCCCTGCGCCGCGTACCCGTCGCCCGTTCGGCCGCCCGCCCAGGCGAAGCAGCCGCTCCCCGTGTACGTGCCGCCGCGACCCGCCGCGTCGACGATCCCCACCTGACGCTCCGCGCGCAGCGCATCGGCGGCCGTCAACCTGCCGACGGCGTCCGCCGCCGCCGCGCCGGCCGCCAGCAGCGCGAGCCCGTCCGGCCCGTACGCCACGTTCGCGAACGACTGCGTCGCAACCGCCCCGACGCCGGCGCGTGCCCAGGGCACGACGGCGCCGACGGCGAGGAACTTCGACTGGACGGCGACCCCGAGGTCGCCGGTCGCGGCGTCGCGCGCGACGATCGAAAACGTCATCGGGTGGACCTCAATACCGGATGCGCGGGTCGGCGGCCGCGTTGAGCAGGTCGACGGTGAGGTTCGCGAGCACGATGCAGAGCGTCGCGAACAGCACCGTTCCCATGATGAGCGGCACGTCCGCGGTCCGGATCGATTCGACGGCGAGCTTGCCGATCCCGGGCCAGCTGAAGATCTGCTCGACGACGACGACTCCGCCGAGGAAGAAGCCGAGATCGAGCCCGATCTGCGTGAGGATCGGGCCGATCGCGTTCCGCAGCGCGTGCTTCCAGCGGACGCTCCGCTCGGCGATTCCCTTTGCGCGGGCTGTCCTGACGTAGTCGCGGTGCAGCTCCTCGAGCATCGTGACCCGCGTGAGGCGCGTGTAGTACGCCGCTCCGGCGAACCCGACCGTGAGCGCCGGAAGCACGAGATAGCGAAGGTCGAACGGCTTGTAGCCGCCGATCGGGAACACGTCGACGCGGTACAGCTGGTGGGGCAGGAATCCCAGGTAATGGATGAGCAGGAGTCCGACCCAGAACGACGGCGCCGACACCAGGACGATCGACACG
>DATFPL010000260.1:0-7723 GCA_035264845.1 Candidatus Limnocylindrales bacterium
GCCGCACGCGGACGGTCGCGAGGCATGGCTGACGATCCGGTTCACGACGCCGGAGGCGACGGCGTGGTCGCCGGCCGGATTCGAGCTGTGCTGGGCGCAGCTCCCGCTGAACGACGAGCGCTCGCGCACGGCCGCGGCCCCGACCGGCCGCTCCATGCCGCGCGTCGACGATCGCGGCCTCCTCGTCGATGATCTCCTTGCAGCCCCGCCGGTAGTGTCGCTGTGGCGCGCGCCGACCGACAACGACCGCATCGGTGGGATGGCGCAGACGTGGGCCGATTGCGGCCTCGACCGGCTCGAGCGGCGGCTCGTCTCGGTCGCGAGGGACGAAGGCGTGGCGACGGTGCGAGCGACGTACGAGACCGAAGGCGGAATCGTCGAGCACGAGCAGCGGCTTCGTTTAGTGGGTGAGGGGACGGTCTCGATCGACGAGACCGTCATCATCCCCGGCGGGCTGACGGATCTCGCTCGCGTCGGCGTCGTCTTCGACGTGGCCCCGGGGTTCGAGGACGTCGAGTGGTTCGGGCGCGGACCGGTCGAGTCGTACCCGGATCGGCGCCGCGGCGCGGCCGTCGGGCGCTGGCGATCGACGGTGACCGAACAGTACGTGCCGTATGTGCGACCACAGGAGAACGGCGGCCACGCCGGCGTTCGGTGGCTCGAGCTCCGCGACCGCACCGGCCGCGGACTGCGGATCGAGCTCGACGAGCCGCGGCAGGTGTCAGTGACCCACTTCCGGGCGGCGGACCTCGCGACCGCGACGCACGACGTCGAGCTGCAGCCGCGCCGGGAGTCGATCGTCCACATCGACGCGGCTCATCGAGGCCTCGGCACGGCGAGTTGCGGGCCGGACACGCTGCCCGAGTACATCGTGGGACCCGGCACGTACCGCTGGTCGTGGACGCTGTCGCACCTCGACGCCGAATGACGGCATCGATCGACTGGCTCGAGGAGACGCACGAGCTCCACCTGCGGACCGAGGGGTTCAGCTACGTCGTCGCGGTCCTCGAGAGCGGTGCGCTCGGCGGCGTTCACCTGGGCGCGCCGCTCCGTGGCGGCGTGTCACACCGCGGCCTTCGCACGGGCGAGTTTCACGGCTTCGCCAACCGGGTCGGCGATCCCGTCCCGCTCGAGTACCCGACCGCGGGAACGGGCGATTACCGCATCCCGGCGCTCGTCATCCAGCACGCCGACGGATCGTCCGTCCTCGATCTCCGCTACGTCAGCCACCGGATCTTCGCGGGCAAGGGCCGGATCTCGGGGTTGCCGTCGACGTACGTCGAGTCCGACGACGAGGCCGCGTCCGTCGAGGTGCTGCTCCGCGACGACGTGAGCGGCATCGAGGTGACGCTCTCGTATTCCGTCTTCCGCGACGTCCCGGGTGTCGCGCGAAGCGCTCGGATCCGCAACGGCGGCACGACGCGCGTCCGGATCACGACCGCGATGAGCGCGGTGCAGGATCTCGCCGACGCCGACTGGACCCTTGTGACGCTCAGCGGGGCATGGGCACGGGAGCGGCACGTCGTGGAGCGCACGCTCGTTCCGGGTCGCCAGTCCGTGTCGACGACCCGTGGTGCCTCGAGCCATCAGCACAACCCGTTCATGCTCCTCAAGCGCGCCGCCACGACGGAGGACGCGGGCGAGGCGATCGGGCTGAGCCTCGTGTACTCGGGCAACTTCGTCGCTGAGGCGGAGGTCGACTCGTTCGATACCGCGCGGGTCCGGATCGGCATCAACCCCGAGGGCTTCGCCTGGGTCCTCGAGCCCGGTGACGCGCTCGCGACGCCTGAGGCCGTCCTCGTCTATTCGCGGAACGGCATCGGTGGCGTGAGCGACGCCTACCACCGCCTGTACCGTGAGCGACTCGCCCGCGGCAAGTGGCGCGACGCCGACCGGCCGCTCCTCGTGAACAACTGGGAGGGCACGTACTTCGCCTTCGACGAGGAGAAGCTCGTCGATATGGCGATCGTCGCCCGCGACCTCGGGCTCGAGCTGTTCGTGCTCGACGACGGCTGGTTCGGCAAGCGTGACGACGACACGACGTCGCTCGGGGACTGGTTCGTCGACCGCCGCAAGTTGCCAAACGGGATCGACGGACTCGCGAAGCGGATCACGGAGCTGGGGATCGGGTTCGGGCTGTGGATCGAGCCGGAGATGGTGAGCGAGCGGAGCGAGCTGTTCGCGGCGCATCCCGACTGGGCGATCGGGGTCCCAGGCCGGCCGCGAACGCCGAGCCGCAATCAGCTCGTGCTCGACATGGGCCGCCCGGAGATCGTCGACCACCTGTTCGGTGTCCTGTCGGACGTCCTCGGCGGCGCGTCGATCTCGTACGTGAAGTGGGACATGAACCGCAACATCACGGAGCCGTGGAGCGCAGCACTCCCTGCGGACCGGCAGGGTGAGCTGTTCCACCGCTACATCCTCGGCGTCTACGAGCTCTACCGGCGCCTGACGGAGCGGTTCCCGGACATCCTGTTCGAGTCGTGCGCCGGCGGGGGAGGGCGGTTCGATCCCGGGCTGCTCGCGTACGCGCCGCAGGGCTGGACGAGCGACGACACCGACGCCGTCGAGCGCCTGCGCATCCAGTGGGGCACCTCGCTCGCGTATCCGCTCAGCTCGATGGGGGCGCACGTGTCGGCGGTCCCGAACCACCAGGTCGCGCGGACCACATCGATCGGGATGCGCGCCGCGGTCGCGTTCTTCGGGGTGTTCGGGTACGAGCTCGATCCGACGGCGATGTCCGCGGAGGAGCGGACGATCGTCCGCGAGCAGGTCGCGTTCTACAAGCAGTGGCGCCCGGTGCTCCAGGGCGGGAGGTTCGTGCGGCTGCGGAGCCCGTTCGCGGCGGGCGGCAACGAGACGGCGTGGATGGCGGTGTCGCCGGACGAGCGACGGGCAGTCGTCGGCCACTACCGGGTGCTCAACCGGCCGATCCCCGGACCCGACCGGCTGCGGCTTCGCGGCCTCGACGCCGACGCGAATTACCGCGTCGCCGTGTGGCCGGCCACCGGATCCGAGACGGAGCGGGCGAACAGCGGCGTCCGCGGCGGCGACGAGCTGATGTCCGCAGGGCTGGCGCTCGGAGTCGAGAAGGCCGAGGCCGCGGCGCGGGGCGACTTCGCGGCCACCCTGTTCACGCTCGAGGCGGAGTAGGAGCTAGCGTCGGGTGGGCGCCTCGGCTTCGACGAGCGCCTCGATCCGCGCGGCGATCTCGTCGCGGACGCGGCGAAACACGGCGAGGCGCTCGTCCTCGGTGCCGTGCGCGTCGGCGGGGTCATCGAAGCTCCAGTGATCGGTCGCCTTCGCGCCGGGGAACACCGGGCACGCTTCGCGGGCTCGGTCGCAGACGGTGATGACGAGATCGAACGGCTGCTCGCGGTAGCCGTCGAGCGTCTTCGACGTCTGGCCGGAGATGTCGACGCCGAGCTCCCGCATCACCTCGATCGCCTCGGGCCGCACCGGCGTCGCCTCCGTTCCCGCGCTGAACGCCTCGTAGCGTCCGCCGGCGAGATGGCGAAGGAGCCCCTCGGCCATCTGCGATCGGGCGCTGTTGTGGGTGCAGACGAAGAGGACGCGGCGCATCACGCCGATGGCTGGATGACCGAGAGGCGGCGTGCCGTCGGCGTCGTTGCGGGTGCGAGGCCGCCAGTGATCGCGGCGAACCGGGCGACCGCCTCCGGCAGGAGGTGGTACCAGACGAACGAGCCGCGCCGCTCCGAGCGGACCCAGCCCGTCTCGCGGAGGACCTTGAGATGATGGCTGACGGTCGGCTGGGCGACGTCGCAGCAGGCGGTGAAGTCGCACGCGCAGACGCCTTCGGACGCCGCGAGCTGGCGAAGGATCGTCAGCCGGGTAGGGTCTGCGGCGCCCTGGAGGAGGAGGACGTCGCGGTCCGGGGAGCGCTTCATGCCGGGCAGCATATTGACAAGTGTCGATATTTGCAAGTATCAATACCGGCAACAGGGCCATCGAACCGCGAGGAGCACGACATGACGACCGAGACGATCCACGACGCGGTTCGCGCCCGGTACGCCGAGGCCGCCCGAACGGCGTCGTCCGGCGGCTGTTGTGGCCCGGCGGACGGCGGCCAGGGCCTCTACTCGGCCCTCGAGCAGGCGGAGCTGCCCGAGGCGGCCATCCTCGCCTCGCTTGGCTGCGGCAACCCGATCGCGGTCGCCGAGCTTCACGAAGGAGAGCGCGTGCTCGATCTCGGCTCGGGCGGCGGGATCGACGTCCTTCTGTCGGCGAAGCGGGTCGGCCCGACGGGGCGCGCGATCGGCCTCGACATGACCGACGAGATGCTCTCCCTCGCGCAGAAGAACGCCGCCGACGCCGGTGTGACGAACGTCGAGTTTGTCCGCGGCCAGATCGAGGACATCCCGCTGCCGGCCAATTCGGTCGACGTCGTGATCAGCAACTGCGTCATCAACCTCGCGGCGGACAAGCCCGCGGTCTTCCGAGAGATCGCGCGCGTCCTCCGACCGGGTGGCCGGATGGGGATCACGGACATCGTCGCCGAGGACCGGCTCACCGCCGACGAGCGCGCAGAGCGGGGCTCATGGGTCGGGTGTATCGCCGGCGCGCTGTCGTTCGAGGAGTTCCGCTCCGGCCTCGAGGCCGCGGGCCTGACGGACGTGTCGCTGACGCCGACGCACCAGGTAGCGGACGGGATGATCAGCGCGATCGTCAAGGCGACGAAGCGGGCCGACGCGGAGACACTCGGTGCGGCATCCCCGCGCTCGCTTGCGGTTGCCGAATCGGGCTGCGGTTGCGGAGCGCGCGGCTGCTGTTGAGTCGTGCGCTCGTCAGGCCGGCTCGTCGCCGACGCCTCGCCGAGCAGCCGACCCATCCGTACGCAGATGGCAGGCATGAGATGAGTCGTGAGTAGCGGTCGTGTCAGGTAGGATGGGTCGGCACACCGATGCCACAAGACGGCCTGTCCCCCGCGATCGGCCTCCCGATCGCCCTCGTTCTCGTCCTGATAAACGGCTTCTTCGTGGCCGCCGAGTTCGCGATCGTCAAGGTCCGAACCACGCGGCTGCGGGAGCTGGCTTCGAGCGGGAGCGCCACCGCGCGTAACGCGGAGCTCATCGTCGGGAGCCTCGACACCTATCTCGCCGCGACTCAGCTCGGGATTACGATGGCCAGCCTCGGTCTCGGCTGGATCGGTGAGCCGGCCGTGGCGTCGGTGCTCGAGCCGCCTTTGCATGACGGCCTGGGTTTGCCGGTCGAGGTGGTCGAGGTCGTCGCGTTCTCGCTTGGCTTTGGCCTGATCACGCTCCTCCACATCACCCTGGGCGAGCTGGCTCCGAAGTCGATCGCCATCCTCCGTCCAGAGGCGACGACACTCGCCGTCACCTGGCCCCTCCGGGCGTTCGCCGTTGTGATGCGGCCGCTGATCTTTGCGCTCAACGGTCTGGCCAATGCGATGCTTCGGCTGGTTGGGTTGCGGCCCGCGTCGGAGAGCGAGCTCGCGCACTCCCAGGAGGAGCTGCGTCTGCTGTTGGCTTCGTCGGGGCAGCACGGCGTCCTCGACCCGATCGAGGAGGAGCTGGCCAGTCGATCGCTTGACCTCGGCGAACGGACCGTCCGCGAGATAATGGTCCCGCGGACGGAAATGACGGCGATCGCCGCGGACATTTCCCTCGAGGCGGCACAGCGGGCAGCGATCGACGGCCGCCACGACCGTCTGCCGGTGTTTCGGACCAACCATGACGAAGTCGTTGGCTACGTCGAGTGGTTCGACCTCTTGCGCACCCGTGACCCCGATTGGGCACCGCTCATCCGGGAGCTCACCGTCATCCCGGAAAGTCTGAGGGCATCCGCTGCGCTCGCCCGCCTGCGCGACGCGCGCGCTGAGCTTGCCCTCGTCGTCGATGAATACGGAGGTACCGCGGGGATCCTCACCCTGCGCGACATCCTGGACGAGATTGCCGCACACAGCGTCGTCGAGGACGGCGCGCTGCTGCCGGGCACGATGTCCCTCCACGATCTCGTCGCGGTTCCGGGGATCCAGCTGACGGAGACAGACGCGGCGACAATAGGTGGCTACCTGACGACGTCATTCGGTCGGATCCCTGCCGCTGGCGAGCGGATTGCAGCGGGCGACTGGGACCTGGTGGTCGAGCGAGCCAACGACCACCGCGTGGCCGCTGCACGACTGACCAGGCGGGATCAAACGAAACGCGGGACGGACCGAGGATAAGTCGCGCGCTTGTAGGGCCTGCGATCGTGCTGTATCGGAGAGAACCGGACGATCGCCAGGCAGGACCGCTTGGGAGCTTCAGAACGGGCCGGATCAGGCCTGCTTCACGACGATCTTCTCGATGATGTTGGCGACGTCCTCGCACTTGTCGACCGTCTGCTCGAGCAGGCTGTAGATGTCCTTCCACTTGATCAGCTCGACCGGGTTCTTCTCCTTCGCGAACAGGCCGGCGATCGCCTGCCGAGCGACGCTGTCACCCTCGTTCTCGAGGCGATGGACCTCGATCCAGTACTTGTCGAGGTCCTTGAACCCGCGCAGGTGGCCGAGCGCCTCGTTGAGCTGCTCGCACTGGCGGACGACGATCGAGGCCTGCTCGACGGCAACCGGTGTCGGCGCGTCGATGCGGTAGAGGATGAACGTGTCGGCGACCTCCTCGATGTAGTCGATGACGTCGTCGAGCGCGCTGATCAGCGCGTGGATGTCCTCGCGATCGAACGGCGTGACGAACGTGCTCTCGAGTCGCTGGCCGATGTCATGGCTGATCTCGTCGCCGCGATGCTCCGCGTCGCGGATCTCGCCGGCGCGTCGTTCGATGACGTCGTACGTCCGCAGCATCGCCTCGAGCAGCCGGGCCGCACCGAGGACGTTCGCCGCGTCCTCCACGAACAGGTCGAAGAACCGTTCCTCGCGTGGGATCAGTCGCAGGCGCAATTCGGGGACCTCCAGGGGCGGAGCGCGGGATGGGCGCGCCGCGGGCGGGGACGCCGTCAGGGTACGCCGTCGGATCGCCCGCCGTTGCGTGTGCGATGCTCGCCGGCGTGACAACGGTGCACGTCGCGACGCTCAACATCCGCAACCTGGCCGATCGCTGGGCGGAGCGGCAGTCGTTGATCTTCGCCGAGATGGCCGCGCTCCAACCGGATGTCCTGGGGCTCCAGGAGGTCGTCTACCCGTTGCAGCAGGACCGGCTGATCGGCGCCGCTGGTGAGGCGCGCTACGACGCGCACCGCGGCTGGGCGGGGCGGCCGGAGTACGGCAACTCGCTGCTGGTTCGCGAGCCGTTGGAGGCGACCGACTTCGAGCGCGCCGACCTGGGGTCGAAGCGGTCGGCGTTGCGCGGCGTCCTGACGCTCGACGGCGGCGCCCGGCTCCTCGTGGCGGTCACGCATCTCCACCACATTCCGGACGACGAGGACGAGCGACTGCGGCAGGTCGGGGAACTGGTTCGCTGGCTCGAGGGTGCGCCGGCGGCCGATGGGCGCATCGTCGTCGGCGACTTCAACGCCGAGCCTGTCGAACCGGCCTACGCGGCCATGGCCGCGGCGGGCTACCGCTCCGCCCACTCCGAGGCGAACGGCACGGAACCGGCGGTCACGTGGCCGTCGGGGCTCCAGGCGCCCATGGTCGACGACGAAGGCGATCCCGGCTGCCTCGACTACATCTGGGTCGGTGGGGCAGTGCGGGTCGAGTCGTGCCGGGTCGTGTTCGATCGGCCGGCTGTCGGCGATGCGACGCTGT
>DATFPL010000261.1:0-6311 GCA_035264845.1 Candidatus Limnocylindrales bacterium
AGGTCCCATTCACCCTGTCCGGAGTCCTGCGTATGACATGACCGCTGACCACGCGCCAATAAAGAGCGACAACCAAAGGAGAACATCGATGGACTGGTACGACCAGCCGACCATTCAGGAGGCGCCGGCTCAGGACGCCACGGCGCCGGCCGCCCGCTCCGTTGGCGGCGTTCGCCGCGGCGTCATCACCGCGGTCCTGTCGGCGGGGCTGCTCATCGCCGGCGGCGTCGCCGTCGTCAACGCGGCGAGCCCCGATCCCTCGGCCTCCGACACGCCGAACGCGACGACGCAGCCGTCCGACGACAGCGGCGGGACGGGCGGCACCGCGCCGTCGACGCAGCCGCGCGGCGGCAACCGCACGGGGCACAACTGCCCGCAGGGCGGGAGCGGCGGCGCCAACGGCTCGGGCACGGACAACTCCGCGCCCAGCAGCTCGGCGCCTGACAGCTCGAGCGGGGCGTCGTCCTCGGACGCGTAACCCCTTGACGGAACGGCCCGCTTCGCGGGCCGTTTCCGCGTGTCCGGGCCACGTTCACCGGACTGCAACGCGCGCCCGGGGATTGCTGCCATCGGAGTCCACGAGCGACGGGACACTCGGCGGGCCACGACATCCCAGCGTCCACAGCAGGTGACCCAATGCCGCGACCCGACACGACCGCAACCCGCCAGCTCGTCGACCCGCTCACCGCGTATCCGCGGCCGCCGTTTCCCCAGCAGTCGCAGCGGCTCCCCGGCGGCGACGACTTCCTCGACCCGGACCCGCAGCACGGCGAGGACTCGTACGTCGGCAACGGCCGCCTAGCCGGCCTCGCGACGATCGTCACAGGCGGCGACAGCGGCATCGGCAAGGCCGCCGCGATCGCATTTGCCCGCGAAGGCGCGGACGTTCTCGTCGCGTACCTCGACGAGAACGAGGACGCGCGGGAGACGATCCAGGTCGCCAAGGACGAGGGCCGGCGCGCGATCGGCGTCGCCGGCGATCTTCAGGACGAGGCGCACTGCCGACGCGTCATCGAGCAGGCGCGCGACGAGTTCGGCCGGATCGACGTCCTCGTCAACAACGCGGCGTTCCAGATGCGCCGCGACCAGATCGACGAAGTCCCGACGGACGAGTGGGAGAAGACGCTCCGGACGAACGTGACGGCGCCGTTCTGGCTCTGCCGCGAGGCGGTACCCTCGATGCAGCCCGGCGCGTCGATCATCAACGTCAGCTCGATCCAGGCGACCCAGCCGTCGGCGTCGCTCCTCGCCTACGCGACGACGAAAGGCGCGCTCGTGACGTTCTCGAAGGCACTGTCGACGCAGCTCGCACCGCGCGGCATCCGGGTCAACGTCGTCGCGCCCGGTCCGGTGTGGACGCCGCTCGTCGCGGCGACGACGCCCGCGGAGGAGATGTCGACCTTCGGCGCGGACGTCCCTCTCGGGCGCCCGGCGCAGCCCGCCGAGCTCGCCGGCGCGTTCGTGTTCCTCGCCTCGCCGGAGGCGTCGTACATCACCGGCGCAGTGATCCCCGTGACTGGCGGGTCGTTCTACGCCTGACCGAAGCGTGCGGTGCCGAACCGCACCGGAGACGCGTGCCCAACCCTTGCGGGCCGCCGCGCGCCTCGCGCAACCTCGAACCGCCGTCGCGACAGGTGGCGGCGATCCGGACGTCGTCCATCGGGCGGCGTCCGGATTTTTCTGCGACTGACCTAGCCGACACGGAGGCCGCGGCGAAGACGCGGCGGCCTCTGATTACGCCGCGTTACTTCTTGGCGGCGTCCTTGGCTTTCGCCTGCTTCGGCTTCTTCGGGTTCTTCGCCTTCTTGTCCACGGCTGGCTCCTCCAGGGCTGTCCGGTGCTCGCCGGTGTCCGTGCCGATAGTGGCACGGAATCTGCCGCGCGTCAGCCACTCCGACGATGTGAAACGCGACCTTCTTTCCGGTGCGTGGCATGGAGTTGCAACCGCGCGCCGCCGCGCCGTGAGACAGCCCGGGACGCTGGTGTCGATAGCGTGACGTCCGCCCAGCCCGTTCCCGAGGTACCCGGCATGCCGACCGTCGCGATCTCCGACTGGGGAGACGCCGTCTTCCTCGCTGTCTCGAACGCCCTGAACGGATTTCTCGCCGCGATCCCCCAGATCGTCGGCGCGCTGCTCATCATCGTCATCGGCTGGCTCATCGCCGGTGCGCTCGCGCGGGTCACGACGAGCGTCCTTCGGCGCGCCGGAGCCGACCGGCTGTTCGCCGAGCACGGCGGCGAGGTCTACGGGCAGCAAAGCCGTCGCATCCAGCCGAGCGTCGTCGCCGGCGAGATCGTCAAATGGCTCGTCCGGATCGTCTTCCTCGTCGCGGCGGCCAACGTCCTCGGGATGACCCAGGTGAGCGAGCTGCTCAACCAGGTCCTGCTGTGGATCCCGAATCTCATCGTCGCCGCGATCATCCTGTTGCTCGCCCCGCTCCTGGCGCGCTTCGTCCGGGGCGCGATCGAGGTCGGGGCAGGGGAGATGGGATTCACGAATGCGCCCCTCCTCGGGCGGATCGCGGAGATCGCGATCGTCGCCTTCGCGGTCATCGTCGCGATCAACCAGATCGGCATCGCCGCCAACCTCGTCAACACGTTGTTCATTGGCGTCGTCGCGGCGCTGGCCCTCGCGTTCGGGCTCGCGTTCGGGCTCGGTGGCCGCGACGTCGCGGCCCAGCTGACGCAGACCTGGTATTCGTCGACACAGGCGACTGCGGAGCGGGTGAGACAGCGAGCGGCGACGGCGGACCCGGGAGCCGCGACGACGACGCCACCGTCGCCCGGCGCGGCCGTGCCGGCGCCGCCGGCACGACCCGCGACCCGCGCCACGCCCAGACCGCAGCCTCGACGCACATCCTGATCGGGATCATCGGCATCAAGGGAGGAGACCTGTTGGACGCCATCGCGCTGCTCAAGGCCGACCACGACAAGGTGAAGAAGCTGCTCGACGAGCTCGACTCGACGACCGAACGCGGGGTCAGGACCCGCGAGCAGCTGTTCTCGACGATCAAGGGCGAGCTGACGATCCACGAGATCATCGAGGAGGAGATCTTCTATCCCGAGCTGAAGGCGCACCCCAAGGCGAAGGACATCGTCCTCGAGGGCTTCGAGGAGCACCACGTCGTCGACCTGCTGATGAGCGAGCTCGAGAACCTGCCGGTCGACGACGAAAACTGGGGCGCGAAGGCGTCGGTCATGAAGGAGAACATCGAGCACCACATCGAGGAGGAGGAGGGCGAGATGTTCAAGACCGCCCGAACCGTGTTCGATCGCCAGGAGCTCGAGGACCTCGGCCGCCGGATGGAGGAGCGCAAGGTGTCGGCGCAGCGTGAGCTCGGGGTGCCGGCCAGCCGCTGACACCGCCGCGCAGTCGTCCTCTCGCGCCGCGCGACGTCGCGTTGCACGCGACCGCGTGTTCGCGCCGCCTCGGCTGCGGCGGACCGCTCGGGCCGCCGGATTCGCCGACGTCGGGCGCGCTGCGGCACGGCGAATCGCGGCGGCGCAGGCGTCGATGTCGTGGCACGATGCCCGGATGACGTATGACGACCAGATCGACCCGACGGTCCCGCCGAGCGGGCCCGGCTGCGAGGAGTGCACCGCGTCGGCCGGCTGGTGGTTCCACCTCCGGCGCTGCGCGGCGTGCGGCCACGTCGGTTGCTGCGACTCGTCGCCCTCCCAGCACGCGAGCGCGCACGCCGCATCCACGCGGCATCGCCTGGTCCAGAGCTACGAGCCAGGCGAGGAATGGTTCTGGGACTACCAGGCGCAGCGGTACGGCGCGGGCATCGAGCTCGCGCCGCCGCACCACCACCCGAAGGATCAGCCCGTCCCAGGGCCCCGCGGCCGCGTGCCTGAGGGCTGGGAGCGGCAGCTCCAGTAACAGGCCGTCACGGCTCGACGGCCGTGACGTGTGACCCCCACGCACATTCGGCAGCGCTGACATCGCGACCACCCGCGGACGTCGGCGGACAGGATCGCTCGCGGTGACCGCGAGCAACACTCCTCCGCGCGGTGCAATGCCAAGCGTCGCGATCGTTGGTACGGTTCCCGACCTGCGGCGACCCGCGCCGCCGGAGGAGGTCGCCCGCGGCGCGGTCGACGAGATGGAGGAGAGGCTTCATGCGGAAGCTCGTCGCGGCAGTCGCCGCCGCGCTGATGGCAGTCGGCACATTCGCCGGCCCTGTCGGTGCGATCACGTACAACTCCGAGAAGGACTTCGTCCACGACTACGTGGGCTTGCTCGTCTTCTACACGGATCCCGATCCCGACACCGGCGACATCTTCAGCCACCGCTGCTCGGGCACGCTGATCTCGCCGACGCTGATCGTCACCGCGGGGCATTGCACCGACGGCGTCGAAACGGGTCGGGCCTACTTCCAGCAGTCGGTCGCGCCGAACTACGACCCCGACGCGTTCGGTGGGCTGGGCGGCGACGAGACGACGGGCTACCCGTACGAGAACGGCATCACGTTCAGCTATACCGCGAACTTCGGCGAGATCTTCGTCGGGTTCCCGTCGGCCAGGGACACGAAGGACGTCGGCGTCGTCGTGCTGGATGAGCCGTACACGCCGCCGAGCGGCAAGTTCGGGCTGCTACCGGACGCTGGCGCGATCGACGACGCGGTCGCCGCCGCGGGCGCCAGCGGAAAGCAGAGCGTCCGCTTCGTCACGAGCGGCTACGGCCTGAGCGATCAGGACCCCAGGCCGGTGAGCCTGCGTCAGCGACTCATGGCCGTGAGCTACCTCATCGAGGACACGAACCCGCTGACCGCGTACCAGCTCAAGACAACGAACAACCCGTCGAAGGGCAAGGGCGGCTCGTGCAACGGCGACTCCGGCGGACCGGTGTTCTTCGAGGGGACGCGGGTCATCGCCGCGGTCGTGTCCTTCGGCTGGAACCCGCAGTGCAAGGGCCAGGACTTCTCGTACCGCCTCGACCGCCAGCCAGTCCTCGACTGGATCACCGACCCGAACCGCACCGACGCCTAGGGCTGGCCGAGCCGGCTCCCGGCGAAGGGCGCGGACCGTGAGGTTCGCGCCCTTTTTCTTGCTGTTGCGCCGCGACAGTCCCGGGATCTCCGCGCTTCACCGCGCGCTGACCTGGTGCCGGGCCCAGGCATAGAGGGCGTCGTAGACCGGCAGCTCGAGCTCGAGCTGCCGCTGATCGTCGACGTCGAGCAGGGCGAAGCCGTCGGCGATCGCGAGGAGGCCTGCGGATTCCGGGGTTGCGTCGCGATCCTCAGAAACGTCCGCGCCGTGGACCACGCGGGCCAGCAAAGCGACGGCAGGATCGTCGATCCTGTACTCGTCGATCAACGTCTCGAACGAGCACTTGTTGCCGCGGTGCGTGTATTTCGCGCCGGGCGCGTCGAAGCTGTTGGCGCCCTCTCGCTCGGCGTACTCGAGCACCTGGTCATGCGGCACGTAGACGATCTCCGCGTCGGCGTCGATGAACTTGCGGATGAGCCAGGGACACGCGATCCGGTCGGTCCTGGGGTGTTCGCGGGTGACCCATTTCACGGCGTGTTTCTCCTTGAGACCGGTTCGCGGCGGCGCATCCGGGCGCATTGCCTGGAACCATAAAGGCATCGAACAACGGGCCCGTCACCTCGAGCATTCCTTCATCGTCGCGGGTTATCAGGCGACCGCGCATCTGCACGTGGACGTGCGGATCGGCCGTGGAGCGCGACAGGCGGCCCGCTACGCTAGCGTCGTGATGCCGCGAGCCCCCCGAACCGTGGTGGGCGGATGCTGACGACGGGCCCGCGACGCCGGCTTGCGCTGCCGCTTCGGCACCTCGTCCTTCCCGCGATATCCGCCGCCCTGCTGCTCCTCGTCCTCGCCCTTCCGGATCTCGGCCCGCCGTCGACCGGGCCGGAGGTTCAGACCGCCTATCACGCTCGCGTCATCGCTCTGCTCGATCCGCACCGCCCCGACCCGACGGGCGCGGGCGGTGGCTTCCTGCCAGACGCACGCGTCGCCCTCCTCGAGGGCCCCCAGACGGGCCAGGAAGTAGACGCCTATCTCCAGGGGCCCGGCGGTCAGCAGGACAACACGGGCTACCGCGTCGGCGAAGACGTCGTTGTGACGTTCGACAAATCCGCCGATGGCAGCCCGGCGTTCGTCGCCGTGCAGGATCGCTGGAGACTTCCGCAGCTCGGTTGGCTCGCTCTTGCGTTCGGCCTCGCCGTGGTCATCGCGGGCGGCTGGCGCGGCCTTCGTGCGCTGCTGGCCCTGACGTTGACGGTCGCGGTGGTCATCCGGATCCTCGTCCCGCTCCTCGTCCAGGGCGTGCCGCCGATTCCCGT
>DATFPL010000262.1:0-4567 GCA_035264845.1 Candidatus Limnocylindrales bacterium
CCTGGTTGCCGACGAGCTGGCACGGCTCACGTACGACGGCCTCTGGTTCAGCGCCCTGCATCGCGACCTTCGCGGCTACGTCGCGTCGTCGCAGCGGGTCGTGTCCGGCGAGGTCAGGGTGCGGCTCGATCACGGCACCGCGGTGATTGCCGGTCGGCGTTCGCCACTGTCGCTCTACGACAGGAGCCTCGCGACGTACGACGAGGGCGATGCGTTCGACCACGCGGCCGCGGTCGGGTTCATCGGCATCTTTGGGCTGCCACTCCGCGTCGAGGCGGCACGGCACGGCGCCGTCGGCCCGCACCACGGCGCCGCATGGTCGTGGACGGAGCCCCTGCTCGAGCATCTCCCCACGACGGTCGCCGACCCGGAGCCGACGCCCGTCGGCTGAGGCGACAGACAACACGGGGCAATCGGAACCTCGTCTCGGCGGTCGCGCTCGTTGGTCGGCGAATCGTTCGGCACCTTCCTCGCGGGATGCGCCGGGCGCTGATTGCGCCGCGACCCGCGCCGCCTGCAACCACCCTGACACGCACGAAGCCGATCTCACCGGTTGCTCGGCCGGCGCTCCGTCGTTCCATTACGCCCAGAGTCGACAAGGCCGTCCCGGCTTGCCGGGTGCGACAGGGAGAAAGCCCACATGACGAATCGGAACAACGAGATCCCGGTGCGCCGGCGAGAGCGCGGCGGCGTCCCGTGGTGGGCATGGCTCATCGGGCTGCTGCTGCTCCTGCTGCTCGCCTGGTGGCTGCTCAACAACATGAACAAGAACACGACCGGCGGCGGCGCGACATCCACGCCGTCCCCGTCGCCCGCGGGTTCGACCGACCTGTCGTCGCCAAGCGGCGGCGCGTCGCCGGGCGACTCGGGCTCGCCGGCAGCGTCCGGTTCGCCGGCGTCGAGCTGGCTCGGTACCCACAACCTCACCGTCGTTCTCCCGGCCAGGGCCGGGTCGTAGCCCGAGGAGGACAGACATGACGCACGAGCTCTACAGCGAAAGCGACAACTGGGAGGTCGAGAACGACGACCAGGACGTCCGCGGCTGGAACGTCGTCGACCAGCAGGGACAGACGATCGGAACCGTGAGCGACATGTACGTCGACACGCAGACCGAGACGATCGATCGCCTCGTCCTCGACAACGGTTCCGAGATCGACGTGTCCACGGTCCGCGTGGAGGACGGCACGATCCGGATGGGCGCGATGGGCGGCTCCGTCGGCACGGACGCCTCGTACGCGTCCGGGACCGGCACGACCGAATACGGGTCCGCGCAGGCGACCGGCAGCGCCGGGAGCTACGGCACCGGCGGCGCGAGCGGCACGTACGGCGGCGGCGAGACAGGCACGGGGATGGGCAGGGAGACGGGCACCGAAACGTATCGTGCCGGTGACATCTCGGGCTCGAGGATGCCGCCCGGAACCGCCGGGACGACCACCTCGAGCTTCGACACCCAGTCCGGCACGAGCGGCTCGATGGGCGGCTCCGGTGGCGGCTCGATGGGCGGCTCCGCCGGTGGCGGCGCGATGGGCGGCTCGGGCATGGGCACATCCGGCGACGAAACGTCCCGGATGCGATCGACCGACACCCTCGATGCGTCGCCGAGCGGCGGCTCGACGTCGAGCGGCAGCGATGCGTGGCGCATCCGCCGCCAGCAGGGCCGGGTCGGCATGGACGGCCGCGCCGATACGACCGATATGCAGGGCGAGAAGAACTACGTCGAGGAGCCGCGCAGCCCCGACGTGTAGGACGAGTCGGCGGGCCGCGCCCGCGGAGACAAAGCGGTGCAACGGCCGGCCCACGATGGGCCGGCCGTTCCGCGTCCGCGATGCGCGATGATCGACGCTGATGGAGCCACTCCGCGCCGATTTCCGCGCCGCCGCCCCGCGTCCGCGCCTCACGGCACGCGACCGCGCGGAGCGGCGCCTTCGCGAGCTCTCGTTTCTCCACGAGTTCGCCCAGCTCGCGACCCTCGCCCGCGACTGGGACGAGCTGATGCGAACGATCGTCGACCGGACGACGGAGGCGCTCGGAGTGGAGGTCTGCTCCTTCTATCTCGCCGACCGAGAGGCACAGCGACTGACGCTCGCCGCCACGAACGGCCTCGACCGCAGCCAGGTGGGTGAGGTGAGCCTCGCGTTCGGTGAAGGGATTACCGGGATCGCGGCAAGGCGCCGGCGGCCGGTCCAGGTTCCGGACGTGACTGTCGACAGGCGCTTCCGCTGGGTTCGCGGGTTCGACATCGCGGGGTTGCACGCAATGCTGTCGATGCCGCTGGTGTGGCACGACCAGGTCGTCGGCGTTCTCAATGTCCAGGCGACGCAGGTTCGACGGTTCGCCCTCTCGGAGGTTGCGTTCCTGACGACGATCGCCGCGCTCCTCGCCGGGATCGTCGAGAAGGGCCGGCTCCAGGCCGAGGTCGAGGGCCGTCTGGCGAGCCTCACGGCACTCGACGCGGCCCGCGCGGAGCTGCTCAGCGTGGTCACGCACGAGCTGCGCACGCCGCTGTCGGTCGTCCGCGTCTACGTCGATCTCCTCGCCGAGGCCGCGGCCGCCGGCGTCGCGAAGGGGGCGCCCGGCGGCGACGCGGTCACGTGGCACGACCGCGCCGTCGACCAGCTGTCCCGTCTCGATCGACTCGTCGACTCGATCCTCGCCTCAGTTCGAGGCGAGGGGCTGACGGGCCTTGCCCGCGAACCGTTCGACGTGGGGCGAGCGGCCGCGGAAACGGTCGAGACCCTGCGGCTCCTCCTTCGGCCGCACCCGATTCGGTGGTCCCCCGTCGCCGAGCCGCTCAACGCCCGCGGCGACGACGCGCGCTTCCGCCAGGTGCTCGAGCAGCTCCTCGAGAACGAGTCGAAGTACGCGCCGCCCGCGGACGGCGTCAGCATCGGCGCGTGGCGCGAGGGAGCCGACATCCGGGTCTACGTCACCGACGACGGACCAGGCGTGCCCATGTCGGACTGGGAATCGGTGTTCGAGCCGTTCGTCCGGATCGAGGGCCGTGGCCGCGGCTCGGGCATCGGGCTCTTCGCGGCGCGACGGCTGATGGACGCGATGGGCGGCCGGGTCTGGCTCGAGCCGAACGGTTTCGGTGGCAGCCGCTTCGTCGTCGCGCTCCCTGCGGCAACCCCCTGAACGAGGACGAACGATGGACACGAAGAAGATCAATCCACAGGTCATCGAGCAGTTTCGCGGAGGCGGCGAGATTCCCGGCATGCACCGCGAACGCCTCGTACTGCTGACGACGACCGGCGCGAAAACGAAGGCCGAACGGACGACGCCCCTGATGTTCCATCGCGACGGCGACAGGATCTACGTCATCGCCTCGAACTCCGGGGCAACGAAGGCGCCCGACTGGTACCACAACCTCCTGGCGAACCCCCGCGTCAAGGTCGAGCTCGCGGACGAAACATTCGAGGCACAGGCGGAACCGCTCGAGGGCAGCGAACGCGAGCGCGTGTGGACGGAGATCAAGCGGCTCTTCCCGTTCTTCGGCCACCACGAGAAGCAGGCGAACCGGACCATCCCGGTCGTCGAGCTGGCCCGAACCGAGCCGAACCGGCGCGACTAGGATTCGCGACGTGAACCCGGCGACGACAAATCGAGCGCCGATTCCCGAGGCGATCGCCTCGAGCGGTGTCATCGCGATCGGGCGCGGCGTCGACGCCGACCGCGTGTCGACGATCGCGCTGGCGCTGCTTCGTGGCGGCGTGTCGGCGTTCGAGCTGACGCTCAACGAGCCCGAATCGAAGGCGCTCGATGCCCTCCGCCAGGTGGCAGGGCGGTTCTCGGGCAGCGAGCTGCTCCTCGGCGCCGGAACGGTCCTCACGATCGAAGCTGCTGAGCGCGCGATCGAAGCGGGCGCCCGCTTCCTCGTCTCGCCGCACACGGACCCGGAGCTCGTCACGTGGGCGAACGAGCACGACGTGCCCGTCTTCCCCGGCGCGTTCACGGCGACGGAGATCCTGTCCGCGTGGCGCGCCGGCGCGACCGCCGTGAAGCTCTTCCCGGCGTCGGTCGCGGGCGCCGGCGGCCTCCGGGAGATTCGCGGTCCGCTGCCGGACATCCCGCTCATCCCCACGGGCGGCGTCACGGCCGAATCGGCCGGCGCGTTCGTCCAAGCCGGGGCCGTCGCCGTCGGCGCGGGTGGCTGGCTCATCGGCGACGGGACCGCGCAGGGCGTCCGCGAACGGGCGGCGTCGATCGTCAGCGCCGTCGAGGAAGCGCGTGCGGCGGTCGGTATTCGGCCATCGTGAAGATCACAGGCGTCAACACGTACCTCGTCGGGAACGCCTGGAAGAACTGGCTGTTCGTCCGCGTCGACACCGACGAGGGGATCCACGGCACCGGCGAGGGGACGCTCAACGCGTTCTCGGCGACGGTCGAGTCCGCGATCCACGAGCTGCGCGACGCGTACATCGGGCTCGACCCGCACCACGTCGAGCTGCTCCTGCAGCGCGGTGTGCGCGACGTCTACTCGGACGGTGGCCAGATCCACATGGCCGCGATCTCCGCGATCGAGATCGCGTGCTGGGACATCGTCGGCAAGGCGGCGGGCCAGCCGATC
>DATFPL010000263.1:0-6594 GCA_035264845.1 Candidatus Limnocylindrales bacterium
GTGTACCACGCGCGGACCGCAACGGAGTTCCTCCAGGACTGGCGGTACGGAATCGAGCACGGCATCTACGAGTGGACTCACCCGCATCTCGCCAAGTACGCCATGGCGGGCGGCCTCGTCGCGTTCGGCAACGACCGGGTCGTCGCGACGAGCGAGCTCGGCACCCCGGTCGTCGACGCGGCGATCGAGCCGCGCTGGGACGACGTGGGCGCGACGGAGCGGACGGGCGACCGGCTGCTCGTCGACACCGGGTCGCAGGTCCGGAGCTATGACCTGCAGACGCGGGCATTGGAGGCGACGCTGCCCGTGCCGCGGTCGACGGCGCTCGCCGTCGACACCGCCGGGCACCGGCTTTTCATCGCCGCCGAGGACGGCCGGATCGCAACCGTCGACCTCGCGGCGCTCGACGCGCGGCGCAAGGATGCATCCGCGCGGCTCCCCGATGTCGCGACGCTTGCGACCGTCGACGGGCCCGTTCGGCATCTCCACGTCACGGACGACGGCGCCTCGCTGCTCGTGGCGAGCAGCGACCAGACCGTCATCACGATCGACGCGGCGGATGGATCCGAAACGGGGCGCGAGACGCTCCGCGGCGTCACCGGCTTCGCCGACGCTGGTACCACCCCGGCGCTCGTCGCGCGCCCCCCGGACGTGCCGGACGCCGCGGCGGCGGCCAGCGAGCTCTCGGACATCCTGGGCGGATCGGCCGCGGACTACGAGAAGCGGCTGACGGCGGGCGAGGACCGCGTCGTCATCGCCACGGTGCCTGCGTCGGGCGAGAAGCGGACGTCGGTCGACCTCGCCATCGCCGACGAGCGGCTGGCGGGGATGACGGTCGAGACATCGACGCGCGTCGCGGTCGCGTACGGGTCGGGCCTCGCGTTCCTGTCGGCAGAGACCGGGGCGACAGTGCAGACGATGGAGTTCCGTGGCGGCGCACTCGGCGTCGCGCGCGTCACGGACGTCGACGACGCGAGGCTCTATCTCACGACGAACCCGTCGACTGGCCCGGAGGTCGCCATCGTCACGGTCGGGGGCACGTGGGCGCCCGGAAACGCGGTTGCGGGGTGCCAGGGCGGTTGCGCGCCCATCAAGCTGCCGGGGCGCGGAACGTGGGTGGGGTACGACTCCGCGACGCAGCAGGTCCATGTGCTCGGCGCCCCGCCGGCTGGTCGCGCGACGTCCGATCCGCAGACCGTCTATGTCATCGAGCCGCACGCGAACGCCGTCTACGCCGACGCCGCTCTTTCGTTCACGCCCGCGGCTGTCGTCCTCGACACGAACGAGCAATACCAGTCATCGGATCGCGAGCAGCTCCTCGCGATTGACGCGGACGGGAGGACCGCCGCGGTCGACACGGGATCACACGCATTCGCGTGGCGGGTGCCCGGCGTGATCGCGGGCGCGCTGATGGCCGGCCTGCTCTACGTCCTGACGCGGATCCTGTTCCGTCGCCGCTCCGTCGGCGTCGTGGTCGCGCTCCTGTCGCTCGTCGACGGGATGCTGTTCGTCCAGTCGCGGATCGGGATGAACGACGCGTATGTCGCCCTCTTCATCATCGCGGCCTACGTCCTGTTCGCCGCGATCTGGACGGGCGCCTGGCGGTGGCGGGGTGCGTTCTGGATCGCGATGCCGGCGATCGGTCTTCTGCTGGGGCTCGCACTTGCCTCGAAGTGGGTCGCGGCGTATGCGATCGGGGCGCTCGGGATCCTCATCCTCGCGAGGAGCGCCCTCGGACGGGTCGTCCTGATCCTCGGCATGATCGTCGTGACGACCGTCCTCGGGTATCTCGCGATCAGCCCGCCCGCGGGCCAGAGCCCCAACCTGACGTTCATGCTGATCATGGCGGGCCTCACCCTCGTCGCGGTCGTCGCCACGATCCTGCACCCGATCGCGTGGTCAAGCGACGAGGCGCGGTTCGCCGTCGGTGCGCCGGCCGTAGTCGGCGTCCTCGTCGCGCTCATCGCGCTCGCCGCGGGCCGGATGAACACCGCGTTCACCGTCGGTCCGATCCGCTCGACGCCGCTCAACGTCGCCTTCGGGCTCATCCTCGCCGGGATCGGGGTGTACGTCGCCTTCTGGCTCGCCGGCCGCGTCGGCTTCGGCCCCCGCGCGCGTCCGGCCCCGCCCGACGATGCGATGCGTCTCCTCGAGCCCGCCGCGCCGCCGGCCGAGGGGTGGCTCCGCCCTGGCTGGGCCGTGGGGCTGCCGGTCGTCTGGATCGTCGGCAGCCTTCTGGCCATCCCGCTCGCGGTGTACGTGGCGTCGTACCTGCCGTGGGCGTTCATCGAGGGCCATCGGATCACGGACACGTGGCCCGCCGGGCACACGGGGCAGACGCTCCTTCAGCTGACCGGCGAGATGTACCGCTACCACAACACGCTCGTGACCCCGCACGCGGCATCGTCACCGTGGTGGGCTTGGCCGTTCGACCTGAAGCCGGTCTGGTTCTACCAGGACTCGTTCGCCGGCGGCACGGCGGCCTCGATCTACGACGCCGGCAACCTCGTGACGTGGTGGATCGGCGTGCCGGCGCTCGCGTTCTGCGCCTGGCAGGCGTTCGCGCGGCGGAGCCTTGGCCTCGGCCTCGTGACGATCGCCTTCGCCTGCCAGTGGGTCTCGTGGGCGCGGATCGACCGGGCCGCCTTCCAGTACCACTACTACACGAGCCTGCCGTTCGTGCTCGTCGCCGTCGCCTATCTCGTCGCGGAGATCTGGCACGGCGCGTCCGCCCGGACGTGGCTGCTCGCGCGCCTGGCCGCCGCTGCCGTCGTCGTCGGCCCCGCGGCGATGTGGCTGTTCCACCGCCCGCTCTGCGGGTTCGTCCGCGTCACCGCCGTGAATCCCGGCTCGCAGGCCTGCCCGACCGTCATCCCGGAGTTCGTGCTGACCGGGCGGACGCTGGCGCTCGGCGTGATCCTCCTCCTCGCGCTCGCCGTCATCGCCCGGCAGTTCTGGCGCCTCGACCGGTCTGATGCCTCGTACGACGACGGCGGCCGGGCGCTGCTGCCGCTCGTCGCGACGGCCGCGATCGCGAGCGTCGCACTCGTCGTCGTCTCGACGCAGCTCGCGGACACGCCGCTGTTCCAGTCGCGCGGGATCGCGGTGGAGCCGATCGCAATCCTGGTCCTGATCCCGCTCGTCGCGCTGGCGATCGTCGTCGCCACGGCGCGCGACGGGCGTCGGTTCGTCGTCGGGCTGCTGATGGCAATCGTCGCGACGTTCGTGGTGTTCTACCCGAACCTCTCGGCGCTGCCACTCCCGTCGGCAATCGCGAACGCGTACCAGGGGCTGCTGCCGACCTACGTCTACCCGTTCCAGTTCCCCGTCAACACCGTCGAGCGAACCGGCAACGGCCCGCCGCTACTGGCGCTCGCCCCGGCGCTGCTCCTCGCAGCGCTGACGTTCACGTGCGTCGTCGTGGCCTACAGCGCCTGGGTCTGGCGGGTGACGCTGGCGGAGCGGCGAGTCGCCGAGTCGCTGCCGCCGGAACCCGAAGGCGGGGCGTTCACAGGCGGCGGCTGATCGGCGCGGCGTCCCGTCTCGCCTGACCGTCAGGCGACGGGGAGGATCACGCGCGGCGAGGGTGGAACCTGGGCGTGGTACCCAGCCGGCAGCTGGCCCTGCGCAGCGAGGCGGCGGATCACGAACCCGTAGTAGTCGTCGACCTTCGCGGCGACGCGCTCCCAGCTGAACTCCTCCGCGCGGGAGACGCCGCTCGCGCCCATCCGGTGGCGAAGGTCGTCGTCTGCGAGCAGCGCCGCGAGCGCCGCGGCGAGCGCCTTCGGCTTGCGCGGCGGGACCAGGAGCCCCTCGCGGCCGCGGCGGACGACGCCCTTGTAGCCGTGGATGTCGCTGCAGACGACGGCGGTTCCGGCCGCCATCGCCTCGAGGAGCACGATCCCGAACGACTCACCGCCCGTCGCCGGCGAGACGTATACGTCGGCCGTCTTGAACAGCTGGGCCTTCTCGTCGTCCGACACGCGGCCCAGGAACTCCACGCCGCGCAGTCGCCGCGTCATGACGTAGCGGCGCGCCTCGCGCTCCTGCGGCCCCGAGCCGACGACGAGCAGTCGGCATTCGCAGCCCGTCTTGCGGAGGATCCGGAACGCCTTGAGGAGCTCGAGGAGGCCCTTCCGCGGCTCGTGCCGCCCGACGAACAGCAGGTTCCGCGTTCCGTCCTGCCACCGCGCGAGCGGCACCGCGCGGCGATAGCGATCGACATCGACGCCGTTGGGGATGACCTTGTAGTCGCCGGGGAAGAAACGGTCGATGAAGTGGCGCGCCGCCGCGCTGACCGCGATGCGGCCGTGAAGGCGGTCGGCGTACCCGCCGAGCATCCGCTTCCCGAACTCGTACGACGGCGAGAAACCGGCGTAGGCGTGAAACGTGGCGATATTGACGCTCGTCGACTCGCGCAGCAGGACGAGCGACAGGAAGGGCACGAACGGCTCGTGGAAGTGGAGCAGGTCGAAGCGCTCCCGCTGGAGCATCTGGCGGACCTGCGACGGGTAGCGTGGAGAGAGGGTCACCGTGCCGACGGAACCATTGGCGGGCATCGAGAAGCCCTTGCCGACCCGGATCACGTCACCTTCCGACGAGCGCTGGAGGCCGTGCGAGCTGGTGATGATCCGGACGTCGTGGCCGCGGAGGCGCAGATTCTCGTACAGGTACCGAACGTGCTCCGTGACGCCGCCCGGCAGCGGGTAGACGTATGGCGAGACGAGGCCGATCTTCACCGGCGCGGGCCATCGACCGGGTAGCCGAGGTCGCGGCCGCTGCCGTCGCCGCGGACGCGGCCCCGGACGGTGTCGCGGGCGTCGCGCCCGTATTTGCGAAGCTGCCGTCCGAACGTCGACAGCTGGTCTACGCCGCCATGGAACGACCCGTGCGACTCCGTCGTTCTCGCCGCGATTGCGGCGCGGAGGTCCGCGGCGGTGATGCCGGGAAACGTCGTCCACGCGGTGGCGATTGCGCCGGCGGCGTGGGCGTCGCTGTTGCCGACCCCCGCCAGCCCGTGCTCCGCGGCGAACCGGACGACGCGGTCGTGCCACGGTCGTCCCAGCGTTGTCGGGTTGAACGTCTCGAGCGCGTCCGGGTGGAAGCGCTCGTCTTCGTCGAGCAGCCGCCGAAGGACGAAGCCCTGCGCGCAGAGCGGGTACGGGACGAGCGGATGCGCCGGGATCGCGACGCCGCCGCGCGCGTGGATCTCAGCGATCGTCGAGCGCAGCGAGCGCAGCGGCCGGATCCGCTCCTCGAGGAACAACGCAAGCAGATGGCCGCCGAGAGTCGTCACCTCCTCGCCGACGATGACCTGTGCGCGGGCGCCACGGTCCGCTGCGATCGCGCGTGCCGCGAGCGCCGCATCGATTCGCTCGTGGTCGGTGATGGCGATGACGTCGAGGTCCGTCCGTCGTTCGACGACGTCGAGGATCTCGAGGATGCCGGACGTCCCGTCGGACGCGAGCGTGTGGATGTGGAGGTCCGCTCGCCCGCGACGCTCCGTCATGTCCTGTCGCCGGCGAGGTCCGGCCAGATCGGGAAGAAGATGGTCCACCATTGGTCGGGCGCGTCGGCGACGACCTGCTCGAACCGCTGCGCGAGCGCGGTCAGGGTCGCGGTCAGCTGCGTTCGACGGTCGCCGTCGACGGCGATCGGCACCGGCAGAAGCCGGCCAAGGTAGCGACCCGGCCCGGCGCGTCGGACGGCGGCGAGGTAGATCGGCGCGTCGGCCTCCATCGCGAGGAGGGGTGGGCCGATCGGGAGCGGCGCGGGGCTGCCGAAGAGCGGGACCCGGATGCCGCCGCCCGTCAGGTCGCGGTCGCCGACGAGCCCGACCGATTCGCCCCGCCGGAGCGCGGCGAGCAGCTCGCGTCGCGCCTCGCGGAGTCCCACGATTCGCAGCCCGACGCTGCCGCGGGTTCGAACGAACCAGCCCTGCAGCTCCGGGTCGCCGAGCGTCTCCATCGGCACGACGGCATGCCGGCCGGTGCGCTCGGCGAGGAACAGCGCCGGCAGCTCGATCGCGCCGAAATGGAGGGCGACGAAGATGACCGGCCGGCCACTGGCGAACGCCGCGTCGACGCTGTCGGGAGTCTCGACGACGAGCCGCTCGCGGATGGTCGCGGGCGTCAGCCCGGGCGTCCGCGCGACTTCGAGGTAGTACCGGGCGGCGTGGCGGAACGCGGACTTGAGGAGCCGCTCGAGGGCAGCGGGATCCGTGGCCGCTGCACGGACGCGCTCGTCGCCCATTCCCTGCTGCGCGAGGTACCGGCAGACGCGCTCCAGGTTCCGGCGGCCCTGCGCCGCGCGCGCCGGTGCGGCGCGGTACCAGATGCCGCCTGCCGCGTCGGCGAGGCGCACCGTCAACCGCTCCGGGAGACGACACGCGATCCACGACAGGATCGCGAGGAGGAACGCGCGGAGCCGCTGCCCCATCGTCCCCCGCACCCGCGATCGCGTCGTCACGGGCTCGTCGACCGGCGGACGTTCCGCTCGCGGTACGGCCTGCTCGCTCACGACGTCCCGGGCTCGAGTCGAGAGGACCGCTCGCCGGCGCGCGCGTCCGTCGCCGGCGCGGCGATGTCGCCCCCG
>DATFPL010000264.1:0-3384 GCA_035264845.1 Candidatus Limnocylindrales bacterium
GTTCGGCGATGCCCGTCTTCGTCTCACCGACCGGCCCGAGGAGGAACGGAGGGTCAGGAGCGACCGGGACGATGCCAGCCGCGGTGCTAACCGACGAGCGCGAATGCTCGTACGGGGAAGGTCGCCATCCCGCGGATTCGCGGAGGAACCGCGAAGAAGCGCCACCCCTCCGCGGGCAGCTGATCGAGCCCGGCGAGGTGCTCGACGAGCGGGATCCCGGCTTCGAGGATGGCGGTGTGCGCCGGCCGCGCCGGATCGGCGAGGGAGTCGACGTTCAGCGAGTCGATCCCGACGAGCGCCGCGCCGCCGTCGACGAGATACCGAGCGGCCGCGTCGGTCAGGAACGGGTTGTCGGACAAGTAGGCCGGTGTTCCCCAGTGCGCGTCCCAACCGGTCGCCACGAGAACGGCTCGGCCGCTGACCGCAACCCCGTCGAACGCGTCGGGGCCGATTGCTCGCTCCGCCGCGTTCCGGCAATCGACGAGGACGCCATCGACGTCGACGACACGGTCGAGGTCCAGTGCGGCGAGGTCCGCGCGACCGGGAAACCGGTGCGCCGGCATGTCGATGTACGTCCCGGTGTTCGCCACGAGATCGATGCGACCGATCTCGAACGTCGTCCCGGGCGCATACCGCGCCGCCGATTCCTCGTGGGTCAGGAACGTCGAAATCGACGGTCCCGGGATGCCGGGGTGGGTGACCATCCCGTCAACGATCTCGTGGCTCAGGTCAACGGCTCGCGGGGTGACGGGCGACTCGGTCACTGACTACCTCGGGCATTGGGACGCGGGGCGGTCCTTCCATTTCTCGGCCATCATCCATCCGTCTGCCTATGGGTAATAGCTCCGGCCGCTCGCGCGCAGGTTCGCGGCGACCGTCTGGACGGCGCGGCCGGCAGACTTCGCGTCCGTGCCGCCCTTGACGAGCGCCTGCACCTGGCTGTCGATCTCCGCCGTGATCTCCGGCTCCCAGAGCCAGTCGAGCGGCGAAATGGCGTCGTCGAACAACGGCAGGAACTCGCGTGCGACGGGATCGGTGATCGTGTCGTTCGAGGCAGCGATCGGGGAGTAGCTCTGCGACCCGGCAGTCACCTGCCGATCGATCTCCGGTCGGCTCGCGTACTCGAGGAAGGCATACGCCGCGTCGCGCGGCCGGGCCGCCGTTGCGGGCAACGCGAAGCCGGCCCACGCGAGGATCGGCCGCGGCCGCGTCGCACCGTCGACGAGCGGCGGCGGCGCCACGTGCACGTCGAACGGCCGCGTCGCCGTCGCAGCCTGGATCTGGGGGAGCATCCACGTTCCCTGGAAGGTCGCCGCGGCCTTGCCCTGCAGGAACAGCTGCTGCATCGCGAGATAGTCCGTGGCACCGGAGCCTTCGAGCAGCACCCCGGTCTTCCGCAGGTCTCCGATCGTCGTGAACGCCTCGATCCATTTCGGGTCGTCGTAGCCGATGTCGCCCTTCACCGTGCTGTCGGCGAATACGTGCGGGTCGCCACCGGAACGCTCGACGATCATCGGCAGGACCCACGTGACGAGGATTTCGTTGAAGAACACGTCGCCGGAGCAGTGAACGAGCGGCGCGGCACCCAGCTTCGCGAGTGGCGCGACCATCGCAACGAGGTCCGCGATCGTCCGCGGCACGCCGACGCCTGCTTCGTCGAGCAGCGCCTGGTTGTAGTAGAGGCCGGTGGCCTGCACGCCGCGGGTCGCCGCGAGGGGGAGGGCGCGCGTCGCCGTCTCGCCGGGTCCGCCGATCTGGAACTTCGCCGGCACCCTCGCCAATACCTCGGCCAGGTGTGAATCCGCGCTCAGGTCCGCGAGGAGGCCGTCCCGAGCCCACGACCGCAGCTGCTGCCCGTTGATCATCGTCAGGTCGACCGGCTCGCCCGACGCGAGCAACGCCCGCGCCAGTCGATCCCACTCCGGCCCGCCTCCCGGCAGCGCGCGAACGTCCCACGACAGGCCGGGATGCTGCGCAGCGAAGTCGTCGAAGAGCTTGCGCAGGGGCGGTTCGGCCATCGGGTCGCCGCCACCCGCGATCATCGTCACCGGCCCCGTGAGGCGGGACGCGGCCGCGGACGAGCCGAGGTTCGTGGGTGAGGCCACCTCGCGACGCGGCGCGCAGGCACCCGTCACGGTTGTCACCGCAGCTCCGCCCGCGACGAGCGCACCCAGCTTGAGAACGTCCCGTCGCGTCAGCAGCGGATCAGCGGCGATCGGGAGCAATGGGTCTCGAGACGCGATGTCGTTCCCCCCACGAGAACACTGCGAGCACGCCAGTCGAAAGTCGGCGGCGCGCACGAGCGAGTATCGTTGCCGCGGATGGATTGCGCTCCCGCTCGATGACCGCAGCCGGGCGCAGGGAGCGCGCGCTCGACCTCGCCCTTCTCGTGCCCGTCGTCGCGCTGCTCGCGGCGTTCCTGTTCTACCCGCTGGTCTACGGTCTGGACCTGAGCCTCAACCGGACCGAGGGCTTCGAGGTCACGGGCTCCGTCGGTCTCGAGCACTACGCGCGGGCACTGCTCGGCGATGCGGTCTTCCGCCAGGGCCTGGTCAACACGCTGATCTTCACCGCCGCCGCGGTCGTGCTGCAGACCGGAGCCGGGCTGCTGCTCGCGGTGCTCGTCGCCGAAACGCGCCGTGGCCGGACCCTGTTCCGGATCGCGTTCGTGGCCCCGTTCGTCCTCGCCCCCGTCGCCGCGGGCACGGTCTGGAAGTTCATGTACGCGCCGTTCTTCGGAATCGTGCCGTCGGTCGGCGGCGCGCTGGGACTGGACCTCTCGGGGTTCGCTCCGCTCGCAGATCCGGCATTCGCGCTCTGGGCGGTCGTGCTCGTCTTCGTCTGGCGGTTCGCCGGCTTCTCGATGGTCGTCTATCTGGCGGCGATGCAATCGATCCCGCGCGAGTACTACGAGCAGGGCGAGCTCGAAGGGATCGGCCGGGTCGCGCGGCTTCGGAAGATCACGTGGCCGCTCCTCTGGCCCCAGACCTTCGCGCTGACGTTGCTGACGACGATCGCGACGCTGCGGATCTTCGACCTGATCTGGATCATGACCGCCGGCGGCCCCAGGCACGCCACGGAGACGGTCGGAACGTACGTCTACACGACGGCGTTCAGGTCACTCGACATCGGGTACGCCCAGGCGATGGCTACCATCCTCATGGTCCTGATCGTCGGCCTCGCCGTCGTCGAGTACCGGCTTCTCAACCCGCGCGCCGAGGCCGCGAGCGCATGACCGGCCGGCGGCGATTCCAGTGGACAACGGTCGTGCTCGTCGCCGTCGCGGTGTTGTGGATCTATCCCGTGATCTGGACGCTCACGAACGCGGTCAAGACGACGGCGGATCTGTACCGCGGCGCGCTCACCGTGCCGATCCCGCCCGCG
>DATFPL010000265.1:0-11004 GCA_035264845.1 Candidatus Limnocylindrales bacterium
AGGTCCGCCATGAACTGGATCGCGTCGCGCGAAAACCCGGTGAATGCGGGTGCCGTGATCGCCATTCGGAGCCCTCCGGTACGGGAATCTACCTCGCACTGCGGGATCGCGATGCCCTTGCCCTCGCCGCCGAACTGCAACACCTCGGCTGCGGTTGTCGTGAAACTCGTGACCGGTCGGGCGGAACAGTCCGCGCACGCGCAGCAGCGCGACCGTCGCGCGTGCGCCGAACGAGGAGACGCCTTGTCCAGCCGCTCGACAAAGATCACGCGCAAGGAGGTCGACCGGATTCGCGGCGACTTCCCGATGCTCGCGGTCGAGATGAACGGAAAGCCGCTCGTCTATCTCGACAGTGCGGCGACGAGCCAGAAGCCCCGAGTGATGATCGATCGCCTCGAGCGGCTCTACAGCCACGAGTACGCGCGTCCTCAGGAAGGCTATTCGCTCAGCAAGGACGCGACGAAGGCGTTCGAAGGCGTGCGGCAGCAGGTCGCGCGGCTCATCAATGCCGCGGATCCCGCGGAGATCATCTTCTGCCGCGGCGCCACCGAGGCGACGAACCTCGCTGCTCGTGCGGTCGAGCACGATCGCCTGGGCGAGGGAGATGAGGTCCTCGTCACCGAGGCGGAGCACCATTCCAACATCGTGCCGTGGCTCATGGCATGCCACGCCAAAGGGGCGCGTGTCAGGGCGGTTCCCATCACGTCAAGTGGCGACCTGGACCTGGATCGCCTCGAACCGATGCTCAACGATCGCGTTCGCCTCCTTGCCGTGAACCACGTCTCGAACGTCACCGGCGCGGTGCTCCCTGTCGAGCAGGCGACGAAGCTCGCCCACGACCGCGGCATCCAGGTGCTCGTGGATGGTGCCCAGGCCGTGCCCCATCTCCCGGTCGACGTGCGAGCCATCGGCTGCGACCTGTACGCCGGCTCCGGCCACAAGATGGGCGGGCCGTCGAGCGTCGGGTTCCTGTACGGCCGCAAGGACGTCCTCGAGGCGCTGCCGACCGCGGAGGGCGGCTCGATGATGGTCGGCAATGTGACGTTCGACGAGTTCGAGCCCAAGCCGCCGCCGCAGAAGTACGAGGCCGGCGAGCCGGCGTTCGGTGAGGTGACGAGCTGGGGGCCGGCGATCGAGTACTGGCAAAAGCTCGGGCTCGATCGCATCGCGGCGTACGAACGGGCGATCGCGCGCGAGGCGGCCGACGCGCTCGGGCAGATCGAAAGGGTCCGCATTCTGGGCGCGCCAACGGACCGGATTGCGGTCGTCTCGTTCACGGTCGACGGCATGCCGGCGAAGGACGTCGAGCAGGCACTCGATCGCGAGGGTATCGCCGTGCGAGCGGGAACGCTCGAATCGCAGCCGCAGCTCAGGGCGCTCGGCACGGAAGAAGCCGTTCGGGCGTCATTCAGCTTCTACAACACGAGCGACGAAGTCACGCAGCTTGCGACGGCGCTCAGCTCGATCGTCGCGTAGGGTCGCCGCTCCCCGCGAGGCTACTTCTTGGCGACGACGCGAACCTTCTGCATCGACGGGTCGCCCGCCTCGACGTACATCCCCTGCCGCACGCCGGCCTGGAGGTACTCGACGATCGGACCGGTGATGCGGTCGCCGGGCGCGAGCACGGGAATGCCGGGCGGATACGGGGCGACAGATTCCGCGGCGATCTCTCCCTTGGCGTCGGCGAGCGGCACGCTGCGCGCGCGGCCGAAAAACGCGTCCCGAGGCAGCATCGCGGACTCCGTGAGGAGCTTTCGAAGGGGCGGTATCGAGCGCTCCTCCGGCGGCTGCTGATGGTTGCGGGCCCAGCGAACCAACTCGCGGATCGACCCGACGAGGCGGTCGACGCTCGCCTTCGTGTCCCCGATCGTCATGACCGCCATGAGGCGTCGGTGGTCGGCGAGCTCGAAGCTCAGGCCACATTCCGCATACAGCCAGTCCGATGCGGTGAAGCCGCTGATCCCGAGCCCGGCGACGTTGATCGTCAGCTTCGTCTCGTCGAAATCCATCGCGCCGGGACGACCGACTACCTCGCGGCCTACGACCGCGAGGCCGTCGATCGCCGCGAGCCGGTCGCGCGCGGACCGCACCAGCTTGAGCGTCTCCCCGAGCCGGCGCCGCCCGTCGCGGACCATGTCGCGGCGGGTGGCATCGAGTGAGCCGAGGATGAGGGATGAGGCGCTCGTGCTTTCGAGGAGCGTGACCGCGAGGCTCAGCCGTTCGGCGTCGACGAGCGACCGCCGACGGAGCACGACCGACGCCTCGGCGAATGCGCCGAGCGTCTTGTGGACGCTCATGACGACGAGGTCGGCGCCCGCCGTCGTCGCGTGCTGGGGCAACTCGGGGTGGAACGCGAAGTGCGCGCCCCACGCCTGATCGACGATGAGCGGGACGTCGCGCTCGTGGCAGACGGCCGCGAGCGCTGCGATGTCGGACGTCACGCCGTAGTACGTGGGGCTGACGATCACCAGGCCCCGGGCGTCGGGGTGGGCCTCGAACGCGGCCCTTGTCGCCTCCGGGGTGACGCCGTGGGCGATCTCCAGCTCCTCGTCCATCTCCGGCGCGACGAACACAGGCTCGATGCCGCTCAGGACGAGGCCGTTGATCCCGGACATGTGCATGTTCCGCGCGACGAGCATCCGCTCGCCCGGTCCGGCGACGGCCATGAGTGCGGCCTGGATGCTTAGTGAGCTCCCATTCGTCGAGAGCTGCGCCTCCTCCGCGTCCCACGCGGTCGCGGCTAGCTGTGCCGCCGACTGCTCGATGCCCTTCGTCGCCCGCCGGTCGTCGAGCCCGCCGATGACCGCTATATCCGCCGCGAACGACTTCTCGCCCAGCGTCCTGCTGGCCTCGTCCGGAGCGCCGGGTCCCTGCTTGTGACCGGGAATCGTGAAGCTGAGCCGGTTCTCCCGCTGAAAGGCGTCGATGGCGTCGAGCAGCGGCGCCTCCGATGGGTCTGGCATGACCGGAACGTACCGGCGGTGCTCGTCCATGCACCGCGATTCCGCGACGGCTCAACGTGACGAGTGGCTTGCAGGGGGAGGAGCCCCGTCGATGCTGTGCGGCGCATGGCCGTCCCACGTCGGGGACTCGTCCCCGCCCGCAATGACGCTGCAAGTCACTGCCTGCTGAACTGTGCCTCCCCGCTCATCCCGGCGGGCACCATCTTGGGAAGCCGGGGACGCCGGCACCGCGGCGTGCGGCGCAAAAGGAGCTCGGATGGCATCGCAGCCACAACCAGGAACCCTCATCGTCATCGGCGGTGGCGAGGACAAGGAACAGAACCCCGACATCCTCCGCTACGTGGCGGACCGCGTCGACGGCGGGACGCTCGTGATCATGACCTGCGCGACCGAGGAGCCGCAGGAGGCCTGGGAGCGCTATCGGAAGGTGTTCACGAAGCTCGGCGTCAACCATCTCGAACACGTCGATGTCCGCGATCGGGATGTCGCGCTCGACCCGAAGCTCAGCGAGCCGATCGCCCGCGCCCGCGGCGTCTTCTTCACCGGCGGCGACCAGCTCCGCATCACCAGCCACATCGGCAACACGCCGGTCTACGAGCGAATCTCGAAGCTCCTCGAGCGAGGCGGCATCGTCGCCGGGACGTCGGCCGGAGCCGCCGTGATGAGCGAGACGATGCTGGTCGACGGGGACAGCGACAACACGCCGCGGATCGGCGACATCGCGCGAATGGCCCCTGGATTCGGCTTCCTCCACGGGGTCGTGGTCGACATGCACTTCGCGGAACGCGGCCGGATGGGCCGCCTCCTCGGCGCGATCGCCCAGAACCCGCGCGTCCTTGGGATCGGGATCGACGAGAACACGGCGATGGTCGTCCGCGCGGACTGCGTCGAAGTCCTGGGATCGGGTGCGATCTGGATCGTCGACGGGAAGAACGCGGGGACGTCGAACGTGACCGAGGGCGACGGCGACGAGACGCTGACGATCGAGAACGTGACGCTCCACCTGCTGGCCGAGGGACACCAGTACGACCTGGCGAACAGGCGCCCGGCCTGAGGCGCGACGGGCTGAGCGGGGGCACACGGACATGCGGAGCGAGACGCTCGTCGAGATCGTGCGCGGTGACGCCGTCGAGGTGCGCCATCGGGGCTCGATCGTCGTCGTCGACTGCCAGGGCAATGACGTCCACGTCGCGGGCGACGCCGACCGACCCGTCTTCCTGCGATCGGCGATCAAGCCGTTCGTGGCCGCGCTCGTCGTCCAGTCCGGCGCGGCCGACGCCCTCCGGATGGAGCCCGTCGAAGTCGCCATGGTGGCCGCGTCGCACGGCGGGACCGACGAGGATGTCGCGGCCGTGCAGCGGTTGCTCGATCGGATCGGCAAGGCCGAGCACGACCTGCACAACGGCACGGGCGGACCGTCGGACGAGGCCACAAAGACACGTTTGGCAGCCGCGGGCGAAGAGCCCGGCCCGCTTCGCCAGATGTGCTCCGGCGAACACGCGGGGATCCTTGCGCTCTCCATCCACTCCGGCTGGCCGGCGGACGGCTACTGGGAAGCCGGTCACCCGGCGCAGCGGGCGATCGAGCAGCTCGTCACACGCCTCGTCGGCGGCGATGGCCCACCTCCACGCGCCGGCGACGACTGTGCCCTTCCCACGTGGCAGGTCCCGCTCGCGTCGATCGCACGCGCGTACGCATGGCTGGCACGACCGGAACGGCTGCCCGCCGAGCTGGCCGACCTCGAGCCCGCGTTCCGCCGCGTCCGCGACGCGATGCGCTCGAACCCCGTCCGGATCAGTGGTCCGGGCCAGTTCGACACGGACCTCACGGGGGCGGATGGCGCATTCGTCGCCAAGGAGGGCGCGGAAGGCCTGATCGGGATCGGCAGTGTGGGGGCCGGGCTGGGCGTGTCGGTCACGATCGACGACGGCGACAAGACGAGACGTGCGACGTCCGTCGTCGCGATCGAAGCGCTGTCGCGGCTCGGGCTGCTCGAGCCCGAGTCGGAGCGCAAGCTTCGTGACACGCACTGGCCGAGGTTCGTCGACCCGGAGGGACGAACCGTCGCCGAGGCACGGCCCGCGTTCCACCTGCCGTCGGCCGAGTGATGCGGTGCAACCCTCGCGCAACGCCGGTGCGCGCGAGAGGCCGGATCACGTTGCTTGGGCTCGCCCCATGATCGACGCAGGACCCCCTGCTTCGGGCGGGGGGAATGCGAAGGAACGAGCAACCGCCGTGCAGCAGCACCAGTCCCCAGACACGATCACTTCACTCCGGCCCCGTGGCACTCAGTACCGCCCCGCCCGGCGACCACGATCACGCCTCGCGCCGCGGCCGCTGGCCGCCGAGCGCCCGGCGCCGACGCTCCAGATCCTCGACGCGCGTGTGATGCGCGGCCCGAGCCGCTGGTCCCGCCTGCCGATGATCCGACTGCTGGTGGACCTCGGCGTTCTCGAGCGCTTCCCGTCGGACGAGATCCCGGGTTTCCGGAATCGGCTCGTCGCCGCGCTGCCGGGTCTCGTCTCGCATACCTGCTCGTACGGTCGGCACGGCGGGTTCGTGCGGCGCCTGGACGAGGGGACCTGGGCGGGCCACATCGCCGAGCACGTCGCGATCGAGCTGCAGAACCTCGCCGGCAGCCCGGTCACGCGCGGGAAGACCCGGGGCGCGGGGCGGTACGGCCGCTACGACATCGTCTTCAACTACCGCGTCGAGTCCGTCGGGCTTGCGGCCGGTCGGGCCGCCGTCGACATCGTCAATGCGCTGGTCGATCCCGCACAGAGCCAGCCCGTCGACATTGACGCCGTCGTCGACGACCTCCGCGCGCTCTCGGACCGCGACGGCCTGGGTCCGTCGACGCAGTCGCTCGTCGACGAGGCGCGGCGGCGGGACATCCCGGTCATCCGGCTCGACGACCGGAACCTCATCCAGCTCGGCTGGGGGATCGCGGCGCGGCGGATCCGGGCGACGATCACCGACGAGACGAGCACGATCGCCACGGACCTCGCGCGCGACAAGGACGACACGTCGCGTCTCCTCGAGCGGGCCGGTCTCCCGGTGCCGGAGTCACGCGTCGCGACCTCCGCGGAGGAGGCGATCGCGTTCGCGCGACGGATCGGCTACCCGGTCGTCGTCAAGCCCGTCGACGGCAACCACGGGCGGGCCGTCGGACTCGACCTGAACTCCGAGACTGCCGTTGCCGCGGCGTTCGCTGCAGCCACCGCGCAGACGAGCGGTGGCCGCGTCGTCGTGCAGCGCCAGGTGCCCGGGCGCGACCATCGGCTCCTTGTGGTGGGTGGCCGCCTCGTCGCCTGCGCCGAGCGGCTCCCCGCGACGGTCGTCGGCGACGGCCGCTCGACCGTCCGGGAACTCGTCGCGACCGAGAATCGCGACCCGCGGCGCGGCGACGGCCATGCGCGACAGCTGACGCGGCTGCGGCTCGACGATGCGGCACTCAACGTGCTCGCGGCGCAGCACCTGGTTCCCGATGACGTGCCCGAGCGCGGCCGCGAGGTGCGGCTCTCGCTGACGCCAAACCTCTCGACGGGCGGCACGAGCATCGATCGCACGGCCGACGTGCACCCCGATGTCGCCCGTGTCGCGGAGACGGCCGCCCGGCTCGTGGGGCTCGACATCGCGGGCGTCGACGTCGTCACGCCCGACGTCTCGCGGCCGCTCCGCAGGGTGGGCGGGGCGATCGTCGAGATCAACGCGGCGCCGGGGTTCCGGATGCACACGCACCCGACGTCGGGCCGCTCGCGGAACGTCGCCGCGGCCGTGATCGAGCACCTCTTCCCGGACGGCTCCTCGGGCCGGATCCCGGTCGCCGCCGTGACGGGCACGAACGGCAAGACGACGACCGCGCGAATGCTCGCGCACCTCGTCAGAACCACCGGCCGGAGCGTCGGCTGCACGACGACGGACGGCATCGAGATCGACGGCTGGACGATGAAGTCGGGCGACATGGCCGGTCCCGGGTCGTGCCGGGTGCTCCTCGGTGTACCGACGATCGAGACCGCTGTCCTCGAGGTCGCTCGTGGCGGCCTGCTCCGCGAGGGGCTCGGCTACGACCGGAACGACGTTGCGATCGTGACGAACGTGAGCGGCGATCACCTCGGCCTCGACGGCATCGACACCGTCGAGCAGCTCGCCGCGGTGAAGGGTGTGATCGTCGAGGCCGTTCCGCGGCGAGGAACCGCGGTTCTCAACGCCGACGACCAGCTTGTCGCGAAGATGGCCCGCAAGTGCCGCGGCTCGGTTGCCCTGACGTCGTCCTCGCTCGATGCGGGGAGCGCCGGCCGAGTCGCCGTCGAGCGCCACATCGCGGATGGCGGACTGGGCGCGGTCGTGTCCGGATCCGCCGGCGAGGAGCGGCTCGTCGTCCGCCACGGCCAGACGACGCTCGTCGACATCGCGGTCGCGGACGTCCCGGCAACGTGGGGCGGCGCCGCGTGGATGAACGTCTCGAACGCGCTCCAGGCGGCGTGCGGTGCAATCGCCATGGGTGTTCCGCCCGACGGCGTCGCCGACGGCCTTCGGACGTTCGACACGACCTACAACGGGGCGCCAGGACGGCTCAACCGATTCTCGCTGCTTGGCCGCGAGGTGATCATCGACTACGCGCACAACGTCGAGGCGCTGCGTGAGCTCGGGGAGGTGCTCGCCCGGGTCCGCGAGGAACGCCGGACCATCGGTGTCGTGAGCACGCCCGGTGACCGCCGGGTCGAGGACCAGCGCGCGTTCGGGTCGCTTGCCGGCGCCCTGTTCGACGACCTCGTCGTCGCCGAGCCCAACGTTCGCGGCCGCGCCCCGGGCGAGACCGCGGCAACCATCATCGCGGCCGCGACCTGCGGCCCGGACGGATCGTCGTCGCGGACCTGCCGCACATCGTTCATCCCTGACGAGCGCGACGCGTCAATCGCCGCGTTCGAGTCGTCGAGTCCGGGGGACCTCGTCGTGCTCTGCGTCGCGCATGCCGAGCCGGTCCATGAGGCGCTCATCGAGGCAGTCGGAGCCGCGGCGACGCCGCCCGGCCCCGCCTGACGGAGGAACCCGGAATGGTTGGCAGCACCCAGAAACCGGAGCGTGTCGAGATCCCCGAAGTCCAGGCCGAGATTTCGCGCCTCGACTTCCCGACACAGCCCACGAACCTCGCCGCACTCGTCGCCGAGCGGAACGGCGACGAGCGGGTCGTCGCGGTCCTGTACCGGCTCCCGGATCGCGTCTACGACACGCCGGCGGACGTGCTCGACGCGATCCGCGACCTCGATCCGGACGAGCGAGACGCACCCAGCGAGACCCGAGGAGCAGTCACATGAACCTGCGCGGAGCCACCATCGTCATCACCGGCGCATCCAGCGGGATCGGGCGCGAGACCGCGCTGCAGCTTGCGTCGCGTGGCGCGAACGTCGTCGTTGCGGCGCGGCGCGGTGAGCCGCTCCAGGAGGTCGTCGACCAGTGCCGGTCGCATGGCGGAGATGCGTTCGGAATGACGATCGACGTCGCCGACGAAGCGGCCAGCCGGATACTGCGCGATGCCGCGATCGAGCGATTCGGTGCGATCGACGGCTGGGTGAACAACGCGTCGGTGTCTCTCGTCGGCCCGTTCGAGGCGCTACCGCCCGACGCGTTCCGCCGGACCCTCGAGGTGAACTTCCTCGGCGTCGTCAACGGCTGTCGAGCGGCGCTCGAGGTCTTCCGCCGGAACAACCGCGGCGTCATCGTCAACGTCGCGTCGCTCGCCGGCCGCGTCGGCGGGCCGTACTACACGGCGTACGGCAGCGCGAAGCATGCCGTCGTGGGGTTCTCGCAGTGCCTCCGGATGGAGCTCGAGAAGACGGGGATCGACGTCTGCACCGTCATGCCGGCCGCGATCGACACGCCGTTCTTCGAGCACTCGGGGAACTACGCAGGGCGGCCGTTCAAGCCGATCCGCCCGTTCTACCAGCCGGAGCTCGTCGCGAAGACCATCGTCGGTCTGCTCGAGCGGCCGCGGCGCGAGGTGTTCGCGGGCGATGTCGGGCGCCTGACGACGTGGTTCCGAACGCTGGCGCCCGGTCTGTTCGAGCGCGCGTACGGGGCGATGGTCGAGCGCGACCACTTCCTCGACGAACCTGCGGCGGCGGGTCCCGGGAACGTCTTCGAGCCGATGGCGTCGGGGACGTCCGTGCACGGCGGCTGGAGTGAGCGCCAGTCGTCGCTCGCGACGGCGTCGCGGCTCGGCGGACTGGCGACCGCGGCGATCATCGGCGCGATGGCGTTCGCGGCGACGCGGAACCGGACCTAGGGCGCGACGCCATCCGGCAGCGGGCCGACGACGGCGGATCGGGCGGGATCGGATGTCCACAGGCGGCTGTTCGGCTTTATGAGCAGCTTCTCGCGGTCGTCCTCGCGCTCATCGCACGCGTCCCTCCTTCAGCGCCTCGACCGACTTCGCGATGCGGCGCTGGCGCGTTTCCGGCGTCTTCGCGCCATCGACCTGGAGCGTGTGCCACGACCGGTTGCTGTACGACAGGCCGTCGAACGTGCGACGGGCCGCCGGCTCCGCGTCGAGGGCGCCGGCGAGATCCGCCGGCACCGTCACCTCGCGCGGCGCCGTGTCGAGCTCGATGTCGACGTCGACCGTGTCCCCGCCCTTCACGCCCGCGCCCGCGCGGTGCTCCGCGCTGACGCCGACCATGTAGGTACCGCCCATCACCGCGACCGTGTTGCGGTACGAGTAGCCGTTGATGGTCACCCGGATCGGGGGTCGCTTCCCCTTCCCGAGCGCCTCGACGACCTCGTCGGGGATTCGGATGCCCGTCGCGGTCCCGTCGCTCTGGAGGATGGTCGTCCGGAACTTCATCTTCTCGCTCCCGCGGCCGGCGGCTCTTCAGGCCGGCGCGATGTTCTGGTTTCGACGGAACAGGTTCGTCGGATCGTACCGCCGCTTGACCTCGACGAGGCGGTCCCACGTCGCGCCGGGATATGCGGCGCGGATCCGCTCCTCGCCCTCGTCGACCAGGAAGTTGACGTACGCACCGTCGTCGCCCTGCTGCAGCGCTGCGGAGAGGGAGGCCACCCACCCCGCGCGGAGCGGCTTGTCGTCGGGGCCGGTGTAGAACGAGGCGACGTTCGCCATCACCCGGCTCGCTCGATGAGCGAATGCCGTCGCATCGGCGGGAACACGGGCGATTGCGCCACCGAGCGCGCGGAGCTGCACGACCCGCAGCGGCGCGTCGGACGCCTCGAGGTGCTCGAGCATCGTCGCTGCCGTGTCACCGTCGACCGTGTCCATGAACATCGTTCGCGAGATCGCGAGCGGCCGGTACGACTCGTCCTCCGGTGGGTACATCTCCGCGTACGGCATCGGTCGCAGGAGGTCCGCGAGCGGCGTCGCGAGCGCGCGGAACGGCGCGAGCGCGCGCTCTCCCGCCTCCGCGTCGCCGGCGTACGTCATCAGTGCGAAGACGACGACCTTGCCGACGGTGTCCTCGGGCAGGAACGGCATCGGCGGCGCCGGCATGACGTTGGCGATCGCCGACAGCTCGTCCGGCGCGGCTGCGGCGGCGGCCATGAAGCCCGCGATCGTGTGCGGCGTCGCAGGCAGGATGAGGATCCCGCCGACGATGCCCGGCAGAGCGCGGAGCCGGAACCGGAAACGTGTCGCGACGCCGAAGTTGCCGCCGCCGCCGCGGATGGCCCAGAAGAGGTCCGGATGCGATTCGGCGTCAACGTGGAGGATGCTGCCGTCGGCCGTGACGACCTCGGCGGCGAGAAGCGAGTCGATCGTCAGTCCGTGCTTCCGGACGAGATAGCCGATCCCGCCGCCCAGCGTGATCCCGCCGACCCCGACGGAGCCCGTGTCGCCGAACCCGACGGCCAGCCCGTGCTCGCCCGTCGCGTTCGTCACCTCAGCCGCGGTCGCGCCCGTCTCGACCCACGCGGTCCGGCCGGCGACATCGATGTCGATGGCCTTCATGTCGCGGAGGTCGATGACGATCCCGCCGTCCGTCGAGCCGTGACCGGCCGTGTTGTGGCCGCCGCTCCGGACGGCGAGCTC
>DATFPL010000266.1:0-11840 GCA_035264845.1 Candidatus Limnocylindrales bacterium
CGGTCGACCGATGTCATGGCCCCTGCGATGCCCGCGGCGGCCCGGTCGGCGAACATGTCGAGGGCGAGCCGTGCGCGCGTGTCGCCCGCCGCGGCGGCAGGCTCGAGCTCGCGAATATCCGACCCGATCCCCGATACCCCGGCGAGCCCGGAGCCGTGCTCGAGCGCGTCCTCGATCTCGTCCCGCGACGCCTTCCGGGTTCGGAGGAGGTGGAGGAGGATCCCGGGATCGATCGACCCCGACCGCGTCCCCATCATCAGCCCCTCGAGCGGGGTGAAGCCCATCGACGTCCACGCGCTCCGCCCGCCCGGGACCGCCGTGACGGAGCAGCCGCTGCCGAGATGCGCGACGACGACGTTGAGCTCCGCGACAGGACGGGACAGGATCTCCGCAGCGCGCTCGACGGACCAGGCCACCGACAGGCCGTGGAATCCGAAGCGCCGAATCCCCCACTCCGCGCGCCACGCCTCCGGGAGCGGGTACTGCGCCGCCGTCTCGGGAAGCGTCGCGTGGAACGCGGTGTCGAAGCAGGCGACGTGACGGAGCGACGGGAGCGCGGTGCGAGCGGCGCGGATCGTGTCGATCGCGACCGGGTTGTGGAGCGGCGCGAGGTCGCTCAGCTCGTCGAGCGCGTCGAGCGTCGCGGCGTCGATCGTGACCGGCGCGGTGAACCGCGTCCCACCGTGTACGACGCGATGGCCCACGGCGGCCAGCGTGTCCGCCGCGACGCCGTCCCGCCGAAACGCCTCGAGCACGGCCGCGACGGCTCCCTCGCGTCCCTTCGCGCGGGACGCGTCCGCGCCCCACGACGTGTCGGTCCGCGCGATCGTCTCGCCCGCGTCGACGACGCTTGCCTTGAGCGAGCTCGAGCCCGCGTTCAGAACGAGGACGCGCACGCGCTACCGGGCGTCTGACGAGCGCGAGCGTCGGCGATGCCGCGCGAAGCGGCTCAGCCGCCCCACGTCCAGCCGCTGATCTCCGCGGGATCCTCGCCGTGCGTCCGGGCGTACGTGCGAGCGAGAACGCGCCGATCGACCATCTGCTGGCGAAGCAGCGCCGCCCTCGACCCGAGGCCCGGCACGCGGTCGATGACGTCCATGACGAGGTGGAAGCGATCCATGTCGTTGCGAACGACCATGTCGAAGGGGGTCGTCACGGTCCCCTCCTCCTTGTAGCCGCGGACGTGCATGTTCGCCTGCCCCGACCGTCGGTAGGTCAGCCGGTGGATGAGCCACGGGTAGCCGTGGTAGGCAAAGATGATCGGCCGGTCGGTCGTGAAGAGCGCGTCGAACTCGGCGCCCGGCAGCCCGTGCGGATGCTCCGATTCGTCCTGCAGCCGCATGAGGTCGACGATGTTGATGACGCGGACGCGCACGTCGGGCAGCGCCTTGCGAAGGATGTCGACCGCGGCGAGCGTCTCGAGCGTCGGGATGTCGCCCGCGCAGGCCATCACCACGTCGGGGCTGCCGGCGTCGTTGCTCGCCCAGTCCCAGATCCCGATGCCGCGTGTGCAGTGGAGAACCGCGTCGTCCATCGACAGGTACGCGAGTGCCGGCTGCTTGCCGGCGACGACCACGTTGACGTAGTTGCGGCTGCGGAGGCAGTGGTCCGCGACCGACAGGAGGCAGTTCGTGTCGGGCGGGAGGTAGACCCGGATCACCTCCGCCTTCTTGTTCACGACGTGGTCGATGAAGCCCGGGTCCTGGTGGCTGAAGCCGTTGTGGTCCTGGCGCCAGACGTGGCTGGTCAGCAGGTAGTTGAGCGACGCGATCGGGCGGCGCCACGGGATCTCGCGGGTCATCTTCAGCCACTTGGCGTGCTGGTTGAACATCGAGTCGATGATGTGGATGAACGCCTCGTAGCAGTTGAACAGGCCGTGCCGGCCCGTCAACAGGTAGCCCTCGAGCCAGCCCTCGCACTGGTGCTCCGACAGGATCTCCATGACGCGGCCGGTCGGGGCGACGTGTTCGTCGGTCGAAAGGCGCTCGGCGTCCCAGACGCGGTCGGTCGCCTCAAACACCGCGCCGAGCCGGTTCGAGATCGTCTCGTCCGGCCCGAACAGCCGGAACGTGTGCGGATTCAGCTTGATGACGTCGCGGAGGAAGCCGCCGAGAACCTTCGTCGCCTCCGACATCGTCGACGCGGGCTTCTTCACCTCGACGGCGTAGTCCCGGAAGTCCGGCAGCGCGAGGTCGCGGAGGAGGATCCCGCCGTTCGCCACCGGATTGGCGCTCATCCGCCGGTCGCCGGTCGGCGGCAGCGCGGCGAGGTCGGGCCGCAGATGGCCGCCGTCGTCGAACAGCTCCTCGGGGTGATAGCTCTTCAGCCACGTTTCGAGCAGCGCGAGATGCCCGGGGTTGCCGCGGATCTCCGACATCGGCACCTGGTGCGAGCGGAAGCTGCCCTCCGCGGGCTCGCCGTCGACCTCCTTCGGCCCCGTCCAGCCCTTCGGGGTCCGAAGGACGATCATCGGCCAGCGCGGCCGCGAGTCGTCGCCGTGCTCGCGGGCGTTGCGCTGGATCTCCGCGATCCGGTCACACACGTCGTCGAGAGCCCGCGCCATCGCGCGGTGGACGAGCGGCGGGTCGTCGCCGGTAACGAAGAACGGCTCCCAGCCGTAGCCCTCCATCAGCTCGCGGAGCTCGGCTTCGGGGATGCGCGCGAGCACGGTCGGGTTGGCGATCTTGTAGCCGTTGAGGTGGAGGATCGGGACGACCGCGCCGTCGACACGGGCGTTGACGAACTTGTTGGAGTGCCATGCCGTGGCGAGCGGCCCCGTCTCCGCCTCGCCGTCGCCGATGACGCAGAACACGGTCAGGTTCGGGTTGTCGAATGACGCGCCGAACGCGTGCGACAACGAATAGCCGAGCTCGCCGCCCTCGTGGATGCTGCCCGGTGTCTCCGGCGTGACATGGCTGCCGACGCCGCCCGGAAACGAGAACTGCCGGAACAGCCGGAGCATGCCCTTTTCGTCGCGGGCAAGGTTCGGATAGACCTCCTCGTACGTCCCCTCGAGCCACGCCGTCGCGACGGCCGCGGGGCCGCCGTGGCCGGGTCCGACGATCCAGATCGCATCGAGGTCGCGGGCCTTGATGACGCGGTTGAGGTGGGCGTAGACGAAGTTCAGGCCGGGCGTCGTCCCCCAGTGCCCGAGCAGCCGGGGTTTGACGTCGTCGTCGACGAGCGGTCGCTTCAGGAGCGGGTTGTCGAGCAGGTAGATCTGCCCGACGGACAGGTAGTTCGCGGCCCGCCACCACGCGTCGATCCGCGACAGCTCGTCGTCCGATACGGGCGACGACTTACGGTCACTGCCTGTGCTCTTCGTCGCGATCGCCGTCCCGTGCCTGCCGTCGGTCATGACATCCTCCATCACGGCGAGCCTACCGCGGTTCGGCCGTCAGGTCGCAGGATCGTCGATCAGCGACATCGCATGTGGGACTCGCCGAACCGCGCGGCGCGGCCGGAAGGCAAGCGCCGCGAGCACCGTGGTGACGATGCCAATCGCTCCGACCATGACGGCGGGCGCGATCGGCAGCGCCTCGCCGCGCAGGGCCGGAATGGCAAACCCGGCCAACACGGCGGCCGAGGTCAGGGACAGCCAGATGAGCATCGGCAACGCAAAGCCACCAAGCCGCGAACCGCGGAGCAGCCCTGCACCAACGAGGACGCACAGCGGCAGGAACATCGCCAGGTCCAGCGCGTAGATCGGGTTGGTCGGCAGGTTCGCGCGAACGAGGTCCGGTGGGAGCACGCCGCTCGCCGTCACCGACGCGATCTGGCCGAGCCACAGAAGCCCGAACAGCGCGGCCACGACGACGACCGCGGTGGCGGTAGTGCGGCGCGGCAGGCGGTCTTCGACCGACCGCGCGAGCGCGGCGAGATCGAGGTCGGCGAGCTCGAGGAACAGGCTCCAGACCGCGAGACCGAGGATCGCGATGTACATCGCGGACAGCGGGTTCATCGCCACCGAGAACGAGAAGATCGCGTAGTTGTAGACGAGGTAGAGGAGGCCGGCGAGCGCCACGAGGCGACCCAACGTCGACCCGCGGCGCGCGGCGAGCAACCCGCCGACGAGGATCGGCACGGCGAGGAAGAGGGTCGCGACATCCGTCCCGCGCGCCTGGTCGATCCAGAACGGCGCGTCGCGATACAGGCCTGCTACGAGCAGGCCGGCCGCCGCAGCGAGCGTCGCAAACAGCGCCGCGATCCAGCTCAGACGGTCTCCGATTCGTGCGTATGTCATGTGTATCTCCAGTTCCGGATCACGCCGGAGCGACAGGTGTCCACGCTTCCGTCCACGCGACCCACAACAGGACCACGTCGAGCGCGAGCGGGATGACGATCCAGATGCTCGGATGCAGGACGAGCACCGCCGCCGAGCAGATCGCGCCGATGAGGACGAGGCGCGGCCACAGGTCCGTCGGCACCCACAGCCCGAACGTCGCGAGGAAGGCGAGGAAGAACGCCAGGACGGCGAGACCGGCGAGCCCGATCATCACCGGGATCAAGAGTGCGGCGACACCTCGATCGAGGCTTCCGAACACCCACGTCGACGCGGACGAGGTCGAGAACGGAAAGAGCAGCGAGCCACCGCTGCCGCCCGCGCTCGAGTTGATGAACCCCATCGAGAAATGCGCCGCCGCGAACAGGGCCAACGCGGCCGCGACGCGTTCGACGATCAACATCAGGACCTCCGATCTCATTGCTCGAGTCGATCGTGGCCGTAGTCCCGCCGGTTCGACAGGGCCGTCCGGCCCGGCGGTGACGGCGCTTCGGCCCCTCCGCGGCAACGCGACGCCAGGCCGCTCGTGTCGGCGTGGTGCCTAGTCCAGCCCGAGCCGTCGCGCCTCGTGGGAGAGCCGGTCGCGATGCTCCGGGTGGGCGACCGCGATCAGCGCGCGCGCACGCTCCCTGAGACTGCGACCGAACAGCTCCGCGACGCCCCACTCGGTGACGACGGTCCGAACGTGCGCCCTGGTCGTGACAACGCCCGCGCCGGGGGCGATCGTCGCGGCTATCCGCGACACGCTGCCGGCCGCCGCCGTTGATGGGAGGGCGATGATCGCGCGGCCGTTGGGCGCGAGCGCCGCGCCGCGGACGAAATCCATCTGCCCGCCGACGCCGCTGTAGATGCGGCCGCCGATCGAGTCGGCCACGACCTGTCCCGTGAGGTCGACCTCGATCGCGGAGTTGATCGCGGTCATCCGGGAGAACGAGCGGATCACATGCGTGTCGTTGGTGAAGTCGACGGACCGCATCTCGACCATCGGGTTGTCGTCGACGAAGTCGTACAGCCGCCGTGTTCCCATGACGAAGGCGGCGACGATCTTGCCCCGATTGCGCTCCTTTCGCGCGCCCGTGACGACGCCCGTCTCGACGAGATCGACGACGGCGTCCGTGAACATCTCGGTGTGGATCCCCAGGTCGCGGTGCCCTGTCAGTGCGGCCGCGGTAGCTGCCGGGATGGCGCCGATCCCGAGCTGGATCGTTGCCCCGTCCGGGATCAGCTCGGCAACGTAGCGGCCGATGCGCCGCTCGACATCGCCGATCACCCCGGCCGCGTGCTCGTACGGCGGGACATCGACCTCGACCGCGAGGTGGATGGCGTCAACATGGATGAAGCTCTCGCCCAAGGTCCGCGGCATCGCCGCGTTGAGCTGGACGATCACCGTCTTCGCGGCGCGGATCGCGGCGTGCATCGCCTCGACCGAAACGCCGAGCGAGCAGAAGCCGTGGGCGTCGGGCGGGGTTGCGTTGACGAGGACGGCGTCGAGCGGTTGTGCGCCGCGGTCGAACAGCTGCGGGACCTCGGACAGGAAGACCGGGACGTAATCGGCGCGGCCGTCGTTGACCGCCGCGCGGGCATTGGGCCCGACGAACAGTGCCCGGTGCCGGAAATGCGCCGCCATCGACGGCGCAAGGTGGGGACCGGGGCCCTCCGTGTGGAGATGGACCATCGCGACGTCGTGCAGCTCCGGCGCGCGCGCGACGAGCGCGTCGAGGAGGACCGACGGGGCCGCAGCCGCGCAGTGGATGTAGACCTGGTCGCCGCTCGCGATGCCGGCGACGGCGTCGGCCGGGGAGACGATCCGCATGGGGACCGAGTATGGCGGCGGCGACGCTGTCAGCGACTCCGGTGCGCGTGGGCCTCCGGGTCGATGCGACGAGACGGTCGGGCTGATGGGTCACCGCGGCGTAGGCACGCCGAATTGCGTCATGGCGAATCCAGGACCCGCTGCCAGGATACGGTCCAGGTCGGCCGCTCTGGGAGTAGCGGAAACGTCAGGCGTCGACGTAGAGCGTCAGGAAGTCCGTCGAGGACAGCACGCCGACGGGATTGCCGTCGTCGTCGAGCGCGACCACGCGGTGGACGCGACGGTCGATCATCACCCGCGGGGCGTCGCGCAGCGACGTGGTCATGCCGACCGTGATCGCCGGGGAGGTCATCACCTCGCCCACGCGCAGCCCCGACGACTCCCCCCGGATGCGTCGACCGACCGGCGACACGTCGAGCGCGATGAGGTCCGACTGGCTGATGACCCCGACCAGGAAGCCGACGTCGTCGACGACCGGCACACCAGTGACGGAGTTCTCGTGGAACAGGTGGGCCGCCTCCTCGAGCGGAGCATCGACCAGCACAACGACCGGGTCGAGCGTCATCAGGTCCGCGACCATGAGCCCTCGGCCATCCATCTCGATACCTCCAGCGACGAACAGACCATCGTCCGCCGCGGCACCCGCTCGACAGGGCCGAACGGCCCGGATCTCCGGGCCGCACGTCTCTGCGCCCGACGCGCCAGGGAAGGCAGGCTGCCGTTGGAACCGGGGCCAGGCTGACCCTGATGACACCGGCAATAACGATGGAGGAAACAGATGTCGTCATTGCGCAACGCGGCGCTCGCGGTCGGAGGGCTCGCGGTCGTCCTGCTCCTCTGGATGGTGAACCCGTGGGTGGATGTGCCGGCGGGACTCGAGCGGATCGTCGCGGTCGCCTTCTGGATCCTGTCAATCGCGCTCGTCGCGATCCTCTACGTCGACGCGCGGCGCAACCCCCAGGCCGACGACGTCGAGATCGAGGGCCCGGCGTTCGCGCGGTTCCTCTTCAACAACAGCCGCGCCGGCCTGTTCTGGCTCCCGATCCGGCTCTTTATCGGCTTCGAGTGGCTCGAGGCAGGCTGGCACAAGGTGAGTGGACCAGGGTGGCTTGACGGCGGGGCCGCGCTTGCCGGCTTCTGGAAGGGCGCCGCCGCGGTTCCCGCGGGAGGTCGCCCGCCGATCACCTACGAGTGGTATCGCGACTTCATCACGTTCCTGCTCAACGGCCACCACCAGACATGGTTCGCGCCGCTCGTCGCATTCGGCGAGCTGGCCATCGGGCTCGGCCTGATCTTCGGGGCCCTCACCGGCGTCGCCGCGTTCTTTGGGGCGTTCATGAACATGTCGTTCCTGCTCGCTGGTTCAGCATCGACGAATCCGATCATGTTCACCGCGGCGATCGGCCTGATCCTCGCCTGGAAGGTCGCCGGGTACTACGGCGTCGACCGCTACCTCCTCCCCCGCCTCGGGACGCCGTGGCGGCCCGGGACCGTCCTGGGGCGGCCGCGACAGCAGGCTCCGCTTCGGACCTAGCCTCGATCTGCGTCGCGCGTGTCGCGATCGCCGCTCCGCCCAAGCGCGAGGCGGCGATCAACCACCCCGCCATCGCTCGGACCGGCTCGCTCCGCCTGGTGGCCCTGTCCCACGTCGCGACCGACGCATCGGGGCTGCGCAACGCGCTGTTCTTCCTCGGATCAGGAGGCTGACATGGTCACCAAGCTCGTCATCGCCGGATTCCTGCTCGCGCACGGCGCGATCCACACCGGCTTCCTGTCGCCGCGTCCGGCGGCCACGGCGGGCGGCCCGGAGTGGCCGTTCGATCTCGCGCGGTCGTGGCTCCTGTCGCCGTTGGGCGTCGACGCGGAGTTGATCAGGGTGCTGGGCGGCGCCCTCGTCGCGGTCACCTTCGCGGCGTTCGCGCTCGCGGCTCTTGCGGCGATCGGCGTCGCGCCCGAGGTGGCCTGGGCACCTGCGATTGTTGCGGGCGCCGTCGCGTCGCTCGCGGTGCTCGTCCTGTTCTTCCATCCGTGGCTCGTCCTTGGCGTCGCGATCGACGTCGCGCTCGTGTGGGCAGCGCTCGTCGCGCGCTGGGCTCCGGCGTGAGGGGCGCCGGCGCGGCTGCGGACGCGCTTGACGGGACGAAGGTCGACGGCTCGAACATGGGAGTCGGCGGGCGGTTCATCGCCCGCGACTTCGTTCCCGACACGGACCACCCGACTGCGACGAAGTCGATCGCTCAGCAGACGAGGTCGCGCAGTCGCTCGGCGGCCGGACGCCGAGCCGCCGCGCGTGAAGACATCGCGGCCCTCGCCGTCGACACCGCAGTGCTCGCGGCGGGGGTCTGGTATCACTCGCAGCCGGCTGACGTCGCCTGACTGCCGCCCGCAAGCGCGCGCGGGCCGCGGACCGCTTCCGCGGTCCTTGTCGTCGCGCTACTCGATCCCGAGATCCGCGGTCAGCTGTTCGGCGGCGAGCCGCTCGAGCGCCGACACGGGCATCGAGTCGACGAGCTCCTCGAGCTCGTCGATGAGGGTTTCGACGGCGGCGCGAGTGGCGTTCTCGACGGGATCCTCGAGGAACGAGTCCATCACGCGGTCTGCCAGCTGCGCATGGCGCCCGGGATGAATGGCGGCGACGGCCACGTCCGCAAGCGCGGTCGCGATCCGGCGGTGCGTGTCGTCGTCCCTGAGCCGGCGAGTCAGCCGATGCTCGAGGTTGATGTACGGGTCGGCGGCGATCATGACCATCGCGAATCCTCCAAACGCGTGCATGGTCGAGGTTTGCGGATCCGTGCGGATAGGGCCGTTTGGCCCCGGAAGACGGGACGTTCGTCAGCGAGGGTGACTAGCCGCCGCCGGAGATGCGGTGCTTCGCGACGAACGCGGCGGCCTGGGCGCGCCGCTCGAGGTTGAGCTTCGAGAGGATGGAGCTGACGTAGTTCTTGACCGTCTTGTCGGACAGGAAGACGTCGGCCGCGATCTCCTTGTTCGTCTTTCCCTCGGCAACCAGCGCGAGGATCTTCTGTTCCTGCGGCGTCAGCTGGGACAGCTCGTCGGTCGCCGATCCCGACGCGATCCGACGAACGCGCTCCAGGACCTTCTCCGTGACGAGCGGGTCGAGAAGCGACTCGCCGCGCCCGACGGCCTCGATCGCGGCGACGAGATCCCTGGCCCGGATCTGCTTCAGGAGGTACCCGCTCGCGCCGGCGACGATGGCGGACAGGACGGCCTCCTCGTCGGGGTAGGACGTGAGCATGACGACTCGCGTCCTCGGCAGCTCGGACCGGATCTCCCGACACGCCTCGATCCCCGACCCGTCCGGAAGCCGCACGTCGAGGACGACGATGTCCGGCTCGAACTTGCGGGCCTGCTCGATCGCCTCGGCGACGGTCCCGGCCTCGGCGACAACCTGGAATTCGTCGCGACGATCGAGGAGGGCGACGAGGCCCTGTCGAACCACCTCATGGTCGTCGACGATCAGGAGGCGGAGCGCCGGTCCCGGGCTCACGCCGAGAGATCGGCTTCGGAAGATGTCGTGGGCACGACGACGATGATACGCGTGCCCCGTCCCGGTCCGGCATCGAGGTTGAGCGTCGCACCCATGGCGGCGGCGCGGTCCCGGAGGTTCCGAAGCCCCAGGTGCCCTGATGCCGTGACGCGTTCGGCGTCGAACCCGACGCCGTCGTCGGCGATGGTGAGGGTCAGGCCATCGCCCACCGTCGTGAGCTGCACCGACGCGTGCGCGGCTCGCGAATGCCGAGCGGCGTTGCTCAGCGCCTCCCGCGCCATCTGCAGGAGCGACACGCGCTCGGCGGCTCCGATGAGTTGCGCGGCGTCCGCGCCACCGTCCACGTCGACCTCGACGTCGATCGCGCTGTTGAGGCGAAACTCCTCCGCCAGCGTCCACAGGCCTGCGACGAGGTCCGAGCCCTGCAGGAACTCCGACTGGAGCCCCAGGATGAAGTTGCGGATGTCGCGGATCGTCAGATGCAGCGCGTCGATCGCGCGGTCGACCCTCGCCTTCGCCTCGGCGGGGTCGTCGTCCATCAGGTCCGGGACGTCCTCGAGCGAGAGCCCGACGGCGTAGATCCCCTGGATGATCCCGTCGTGGAGATCCTTGCCGATCCGCTCGCGCTCCTCGACGACGGCGAACTGCTGGACTCGCTCGTGAAGCCGCGCGTTTTCCATCGCGATGGCGGCATGGAGCGCGAACATCTCGACGATCTCCTCGTCGCCCTCGCTGAACTCGTCGGCGTCGCGCTTGTCGGTCAGGTAGAGGTTCCCGACGATGCCGCCCTTGAGCCTGACCGGAACGCCGAGCAGCGAGCGCATCGGCGGATGGTTGGCGGGGAAGCCCGACGAATCGGGGTGCGACGCGATATCCGGGATCCGATATGTCCGGCCCTCGCGGATGATCAGCCCGAGCAGCCCGTGGCCCCGCGGCGGCGGCCCGAGCCTGGCGCGCTGACCGGACGTGATGCCGCTCGTGATGAACCGCTCGATCTCACCGCTGTCGTCGACGATGCCAAGGGCGGCGTAGCGAGCACCGACGAGCCCGCGGACGCGGTCGACGATGAGCTGAAGGACGGCATCGACGTCGAGGACCTCGGCGATGCCCCGCGTCGCGTCGTCGAGTGCCGCCATCCGGTCGGCGCTGTGCCGGAGTGCGGCGCGGGCGCGCACGGATTCGATCACCGCCTCGAGGGCGCGCGCCGCGGCGTCGACGTCGGCGCCCTCGCCCGCCACCCAGACGGACCCCAGGCGCCCGCCGTCGTCGCCGCCTCGCAGCTCGCGCATCTCAACCGTGGGAGCGCCGGGGTCGACGCCGTGGGTGAGGGACCCGCAGCCGAGCTCCAGCGCGGGGAGCGGCGGGGCGTCCACGGCGACGTAGGCGCCGTCGCCGCCGACGGCTCGCGCGATCGCGGCGAGCGCGTCGGCGAGTTCGCCTCTTGACGGCATCCCCGGCTTGCGGGACCAGCCCTCGAAAGCCTCGAGAGCCTCGACGACCGGGAAGAGCGCACCCCGAACCGCATCGGAGCCTATGCGCGGCGCTGCCATTGGCAGAGGGTAGTCGGGGCAGCACCGGCCCGCAGCGACAGGTGGCCCCCACGGAATGGGCCGGAGGTCACTTTCGGGGGCGAGGCGGCGGCCGAATGATCGCCGCCATGGAAACTCCCACGCCATCCGTCCCCGTCCCGCAGGCTCCGGCCGCGGATCCAACCCCCGAGTTGTCTCGCCGCGGCTTCCTCCGTGGCGCGGCGGTCGCGGGCGGCGGCCTTGTCGCCGTCGGGATCGCCGGCTGCACGGCCGCGGCGGCGCCCCCGTGGACGTACGGGCCGCGTCTTGCGCCTGCGTCTCCCGGCGCGCCCGCGCCGTCGACCGCGGCGCCCGCATCCGCAGCGGCGTCCCCTGCCGCATCGATGAGCCACCCGGCAGCCTCCGCCGCCCCGTCCGGTGCCCCGGGCGCCGCCCACGACGACGCCGCGCTCGCAGTGGTCAAGCGGTTCCTCGGCGGCGAGGCCGCGAGACTCGATAGCGCCGGGAACAAGCCGCTCGAGCCGAAGCTGGCGGGTCAGGCGAAGGTCTTCGACCTGACGATCGAGACGATCAAGCACCGGATCGACGCGCAGAAGGACCCGATCGACGCGCCCGGCTACAACGGCACGTGGCCGGGGCCGCTGCTTCGCGTCGTCGAGGGCGACCCCGTCCGCGCGACGTTCCGCAACAACCTCGCCGAGACGACGG
>DATFPL010000267.1:0-7407 GCA_035264845.1 Candidatus Limnocylindrales bacterium
AAGACATACTTCGCCATGGGTGGGACCTCCGGGGGTTTTTCTGATGCTATCGGAAAGTCCCACGGGCGGCAAGTTCGTGCCGCGCGGACGACAGCAACACGACCAACCCGCGAGTCGCCGTCCACGCGGGGAGGCCGGGGCTCCCCCTGTGGTGCCCCGGCCTCCGGGCGGCGGGTCCTGCTCGGGCGAACAGCCCTCCCTGCCGCCGCCTGCTGAGACGTGCCGTCGTGTGCTGCGACGACAGTCGGCCTCGGGAATGGCGTGTCCCGTTACGACTACCCGCGGAATCCTTGCGACAACATCGCACTGCCGTGGCCACCTCGCGGCGTCATCCGGGGACGACGCCCTCGCTGCCGGTCGTCGCGTCGGGCCGGCCTGCGGGTCCGGGAGGGTCCCAGCGTCCCTCGCCCCAGACCTCGGGTCCGCAGAAGAACCGCCGAGCGAGCGGCGCGGGTGCGGCCGCCGGGTCGACGCGCCATCGGTCGACGAGATCGGCGAGCCATGCGTCGATGTCGGCGAACTCCGACCACGCTCGGTACGGCCAGCCGTTCTCGATGGACAGTGTCACGAGCGCCCGCTTGGCGAAGACGACGTCGCTGTAGCCCGCGGCATAGCGGTCGCTCTCGCCGTCGCCGACGAAGACAACCGCCCGGCCGGCGGCCTTGTGCGCCAGGACGCGGTTGCGCTTGCACGTCCCGCAGACGAAGCAGCGCGGGTGGCCGTTCGGGAAGTCGATCCGCGGCGTCCCGCCGTCGAACGTCGTACGAGCGCTCACGACCGCGACGTCGCCGACGCCGAGCGCCGCGAGCGCCGCCGGGATGAAGAAGCCGAACCCGTCGGACACGACCTCGATCGGGATGCGGGCCGCGCCCGCGCGCCGGACGAGCGCGGCGAATCCCGCGTCGTGTGGCTGAGCGGCGGCGAACGCGCGGAGCCGGTCCGGCGGGTGGTCGATCAGGCCGACCTCCCACTCCATCAGCCGTCGCGAGCCACTCAGGCCCGCGTCGTACTCAGCGGCGCGCGCCTCCCACTCCGACGTCACGAACGGCGCCATGAGCGCATCGGACACGTCGGTCGTCGCAATCGTCCCGTCGTAGTCGACGAGGATCGCGATCGGCGGTGCTCCGGGCTCGAGCGGCGGTGGCGGCGGCGCGACGCCGATCCCCGCCGACGAGGTAGCGTCGCTCAGGCGAACCGCTCGTGACGGACGAGCTCGTCGAGTGGCTTTCGCGCGCTGCCTGGAGCGGACTTGGGCCTGGCCGCGGCGTCGGATGGGTAGCCGAGCGAGACGAATGTCCGCACGAACTTCGGCGCGGGGATGCCGAGGAACTCGGCGATCGCGGGCCAGTTCGACTTCCTCGCCCAGCCGATGCCGGCGCCCAGCCCGAGCGCACTCGCCGCGATGAGGATCCGCTCCGCGACCCGGCCCTCGTCGTATGAATCCTGGTCGGCGTCCTCGCCCGTCATGACGATCGCGATGACGGCCGCGGCCTTCGCGACGTGGCCTGCCTGCGGTGCGAGCTCCGCGAGCCTGGCGCGGCGCTTCGGGTCGCGGACGACGACGAACGTCCAGGGCTGCCGGTTCATTGCGCTGCCGGTCCAACGTGCGACGTCGAGGACGTCCTCGAGGACGTTGTCCGGAATGGGATCGGGGCGGAAGTCGCGGATCTGGCGGGTCCGCCGGAGCGCGCGCAGGACGTTGTCTGCATCCGTCGTCATCGCCGCTCGTTCGGTCATGACGGGGAGGATACGCCCGCGCGCCGAAGCCGGTCCGCAAGCGTCGATCCCGAGCGCGTCACGACGACGCCGAGCACGATGACAGCGCCGCCGACCAGCTGTGCAATGCGGATCGGGTCGCCGAGGAAGATCGCGGCAAGGACGACGGCGATCGCCGGGACGAGGAACTGGAATGCCGTGACACGGGTCGGGCCCAGGAGCCAGATCCCGTGGAAGACGACAACGTTCGACACGCCGGCGGACAGGAAGGCCGAATAGAGGATCGCCGCGCCGACGTCCGGCCCGAATCGGGACGCGTCGACGGACGACGCCTCGAGCAGCCCCGGGACGACGAGGACGAGCGTCCCGAACACGACCGCCCACGTCGTCGTCCGCAGCGGCGAGTGGCGGCGCAGGATGGGCGCGCCGAATGCGCTGTAGATCGCCCAGCAGACCGCGGCCGCGAGGGTCAGCAGGTCGCCGCCGAGCGACGCCGCGAGGTCGAGGCGGCCGCCGCCGGCGATGACGATCGCCACGCCCGCGAACGACACGAGTGCGCCGACGAGCTTGCCCGGCGTCAGGACGTCCGACCGCGCGACGACGGCGAACAACGCCACCAGGACCGGCGTCGAGGCAATGATCAGCGCCGAGTCGCCCGCGGAGATGGACTGGAGCGCCGTCGGCCAGAGGATCTGGTAGACGCCGAACCCCAGCGCGCCGAGGAGCGCGATCGGTACGATGTCGCGCCGCGGCAGCCCGATGCTCCCCTCTCGCCAGCGAAGCAGGACGAGGAGCGTGACGCTCGCGAGCGCGAACCGGATGGCCGCGAATGAGGCCGGGGGGATGACGGCGATCGCCGACTTGACGACGATGAAGTTCGCGGCCCACAGGACCATCACGACGAGAACGCCGATCTCGGCCGTTCGGCGCTCAGCTGGAGTCGACGAGCGGCGGACGGAGCGCGTGCCCGCGACGGGCCCCGCGGGTCGGGTCCCGGACGCCGAAACGCCCGCCGGGCCACCGGCGGGCGTCGATGTCGTCGCGGCCGGCGTGCCTCGCGGCGCGCGGGCGTCGGGCTCGGTCAGACGGTCTCCTGCTCGAGCTCGAGCGTCTCCTCGTCGGACTCCTCGGTCAGCTTCAGCCACACAAACAGCCCGGCGAGCACGACGAGCGGGATGACGATGAGCGCTCCGAGCGTGATGCCGAGCGCGACGGCGACGGTCTTGAGGGCCTTCATGCGTTGATCTCCCTGCGTCTAGCTGCCGGCCGCGGTCGTCGCGCCGGGTGTCGAGTCCCGCTGCCGGAGTGTCGGCGCCTGCGAGACCATCTCTGCGATGTCGTCGCGTGTGAACTCGGCGAGGACATGGCGGCTGTTGCCGTGGCCGCCCATCAGCAGTCGGAGCACGAACGCTCCCTCCTGCTCGAAGAAGAACACGTCCCGCGGCTTCTGCTCGTCCATATAGCGACCGAGGACCCGGAACGCCGATTCATAGTAGCCGGCCTCACCGCCGGCGGAAAGCGCCGCACCGGAATTGCGTCGCGCGATGGCCTCTTCCATGAAGCGGGCGATGTCGTCGTCGAGGAACGTCAGCGTCTCCTTCTGAACGTACCCGGCCGTCTCGCTCCACTGGCCGTCGTTGGCGGCGGTCGCCACGAGGCCCTGGACGATGAATCCATCCGGCGCCTCCGCGAGGAGCACCTCGCGCATCGCGCGTTGATCGAGGAACGCGCCAATCGAGCGGAAGACCTCCTCGAAGTCCTGGCGCGGACTGCCCTCGTAGATCCGCATCCGTCTCCCTGCTCATCCCGTCTCGCGGGCGTCGTGCCCGCTGTCTTGCCGGTGCGCCGACGCAACGCGGTCGCGTCGCAGACCGCCGGATGGTTGCCGGTTCAGGAACCCGTCGTCTGATCCAGCAGGCCGCGATTCTTCGCCCGTCGCTCGCTGATCCGGAAGACGACCGCCGCCGCGAGTGTAACGACCGCCCCGGTCGCCAGCAAGGCGATAACGACCTCACCGGAATCGGGCACGGGTCGGCCGGTGTACGACGCAAAGAGTGACTCCGGCCCACCGATCCCGCTGATTCCGGCGGGGAAGACGGCGCGCCTGACGCCCTCGATCCACCACGTCAGAGGCGTCATCCAGCCGACGACCTGTGCGGGCGACGGAAGCACGGCCAGCGGAAAGACGGCACCCGAGACGAGGAACAGCGCCCCGGCCGCCGCCTCGGGATACGACCACGACTCCTGGCGCGTCTGGATGCAGATCGCGGCGAGCACGACGCCGATCGCGATGATGGCGACCAGGCCGATGACCGTGACCGCCGCGAGGAGCAGCCAGTCGACACGCGCGGGGTCGAACCCGACGCCGAGCGCCACGACGCCGACGGCGAGCGTGATGAGCGCGCCCATCGCCCCTACGGCGAGCCGGGCGACGCCGCGGCCGACGAGCGTGATGATGAAGTCGCTGGGGCTGACATAGATGTACTTCAGCATCCGGTAGCGCTCGCGGTCGTCGAGGATGGACCACGCCAGTCCGGCGATGCCGCTCAGCACGAGCGACCACAGCGCAGTACCCACGACGACGAATGCCTTGTACTCCGCGGTGCTCGCCCCGCCGACGACGTCGATCATCACGATGAAAATGAGCGTCGTCGAGAGCGGCTTGGCGACCGAATAGATGAAGAACAGGACGGGGTCCGTCCAGTTCGCCTCCATCTGCCAGCCGAGTCGCGCCGCGGTGGCGAAGCTGCGCCACGTGTCCCTGACCCCGCGGCCGTGCGTGCGCGATGGGTCGAAGCCGCCCCACGGCGGTGACTCGAGGCCGCGCTCCTCCGACGAGGCGACGCCGCTCGCGGTCATGCGTCGTGCCTCACTGCCAGCGGAGTGACAGGCGCCCCTCGCGACGCGCCACCTGCTCGAGGCGCCGGAGGATCCACCGGGCGAGCAGCAGCGACACCGCGACCATCACCACGAGGATGAGCGCCTCGACCCCCGGTGACGGCGTGCCCTTGGGGTAATCAGTGCCCGCGAACGCGAGCTGGCGCATGGCGTCGAGCCCGACCGCGAGCGGCATGACGCCAATTGCGAGCGCGCCGACGATCCCGAGGCGCGCGACCGGAAAGTTGAGGCCCGAAACGAAGTAGACCGGCTCCATCAGCCCCTGCGTCAGGTGGAACGCCTCGCGGCCCCAGACCAGGAACAGAGCCGCGAGGATCATCCCGAGACCGTACAGCGCCGCGAGCGTCAGCCCGAAGACGGCAAGAAGCAGCAGCCATTGGTCGACGGCAAAGGAGACATCGTAGAGGGTGGTCGCGACGACGAGCACGACGACCGCTCGAACCGAGCTCATGACGAGCCCGCCGATCGCCATCCCGAAGAGGACGCTCATGAAGTCCATCGGCGCGGCAAAGTACAGCTCGAGGTTGCCCTGGCTCTTCTCCCAGTACAGCTGGCTCGCCATCATCCAGATGACGTTGAGCCAGAACGCCGTCATGGCACCGCCGAGGACGACGAAGCCGATGTACTGCGGGGGGGCGTTCAGCGCGCGATAGACGAAGACGAACGCGGACGTCGTGAGGAACGGCAGGAGGATCTCGAAGAAGATCCAGGACTTCTCGCGGCCCATCCCGCGGATTCGTGGGTAGGCGCGACCCCAGACGGCGCGGAGATCCGTCGCGAAGGCCTGGCGGCGGGTCCAGGTCGCGGCGGCTGCCGGGCTATCGGTGGGGCGGTAGACGAACGGCGACGACATCAGACGAGCTCCTCCTCCGCGCCCGTGGCGGCTTCGGCTGACTGCCCGGATTCCGCTGCGAGCCGCGGCTTCGAGCCGTTCGCGCCATTCGTCGCGTTCGCTCGGTTCGTGCCGTCGGCGGTGTCGGCCTCCGCAAAGCCGCGGCCCACGAGCTCGACGAACACGTCCTCGAGCGTTGGCTCCGACTTGCGGAGCGAGCGGATCTGCGACCCGAGCCCACCGAGCGCGGTCACGACGCCGCCGAGCGCGGCATCGTCGGCAAGGACGACGTTCACCACGACGTCCTGGCGCTCGTGCCCGTCGCCATCGTCTGCCGCGACCGACGCGCTGACGACGCCGGGCAGCCGCGACAAGGCTTCCGCGCCGGCGTCGAGGCGGTCGAGCTCGAGCCGGAAGATCGATTCGGTCTGGACGCGATGCTTCAGCTCCGCAGGCGTCCCGATCGCGAGGATCCGGCCATGGTCGACGATCGCGATCCTGTCGCACAGCTCGTCCGCTTCGGCCATGTAGTGCGTCGTCAACAGGATCGTCCGACCGGGCACGGCCGCCTTCCACTGGACGACGAGCTCGCGGACGGAGCGAGCCGCCGCGACGTCGAGCCCGAGTGTGGGCTCGTCGAGGAAGAAGATCCACGGGTCGTTGAGGAGCCCGCGGGCGAAGTTCATCTTCTGCCGCTGCCCGGTCGACAGCGTCGCGACCCGTTGGTCGCGCTGCTCCTGGAGCCCCGTCGCGTCGATCAGCTCGTCGACGCGCTTCCATGCATCGCGCGTCCCAAGCCCGTAGAACTGGCCGAACATCCAGAGGCTCTCGCGGACCGTCAGGATCCCGTAGCCGGACTGCTCCCCGCCCGCGACCATGTTCATGATCCGGCGGATCCGCTTCGTATCGTCGACGACGTCGAACCCGAACACGCGCGCGGTGCCGCTCGATGGCAACAGGAGCGTCGTGAGGATCTTGATCAGCGTCGTCTTGCCGGCACCATTCGGGCCGAGCAGCCCGAAGAACTCGCCGGGCGCGACCTCCAGGTCGACGCCGGCGAGCGCGACGATGTCGTTCGGCTTCGAGCGGTAGACGCGGCGGACGTCGCGGACGTCGAGTGCCGGCGCCTCGATGGCGGCGGACATGCGAACCCAGGGGCTGCGGTCGGGGTGGGCGGGAAGTATACGACGCGATCGTCGCCGTCCCGGCGGGGTGGTGCCCGATTTCGGCCTAGACTCGGCGCATGACGAATCCCACCGACGAGGCCGTCGATCCGGTCTGCGGCATGACGGTCGATCCGGAGCGGGCGCGGGCGATGACCCTCACCGCGGAGCACGACGGCAAGGACTACTACTTTTGCGGCAAGGGCTGCCTGCTCGAGTTCCGCGACGACCCGGAGCGCTTCCTCGACCCGGGCTACCAGCCGTCGATGTAGCGGCTACGTCGTCCTCGCGAGGGCGACGGCGATCTCTCCGGCAACGGCGGCGTCGTTGACGATGAGCGCGGTGTTGGCTCGAACCGACGCACCGGCGGTGATGTCCGCGATCCGGGCCAGCAGCCACGGCGTGAGATCCGGGCCGGAAACGCCGGCCGCTTCCGCTTCCGTTACCGCGCGATCGACGACGTCTCGTGCGACGTCGTCGGCGAGCGCGTCCGCGGCGGGGACCGGCACGCAGACGAGGACGCTGCCGCCGATCTCGAGGTCGAGATGCGTCCTGGCGATGCGCGCGGCCGCAGCGGCGTCGCCGACGGAGATGGGAGCGCGGACGCCGCTCGACTGCGCGTAGAACCCCGGTACCTCCGGCTGGCCGATCGCGACGACCGGGACGCCGCGTGTCTCCAGGAGCTCGATCGTCGCGGGCACGTCGAGGATCGCCTTCGGCCCCGCGCACACCACGACCATCGCCGTCCTGGCGAGCTCCTCGACGTCCGACGAGATGTCGAACGTCGCCGCGCCGTCT
>DATFPL010000268.1:0-1773 GCA_035264845.1 Candidatus Limnocylindrales bacterium
CGGCCTTCTCGGCCGGCAGCGACTGCCACACGCGCAGGATCAGCGCGCCTTCGTCGTCGAGCCGCTGCCAGAAGCGGAGGGCGCCGAGCCAGCCGTCCTTGTCGTGGACGGCCGTCACCCCGCGCGAGGCGGCAAGCTTGACGCCCGCGCGCATGGCGTCGACGTACTCGTCGTCGGTCGTCTCGACGTAGCGGTCGCGGAAGTGCCAGCACGACTCCTCGCGCAGGACGCCGGTGGGCTCGCCGCGTTCGTCGAGCTCGACCACGCCGCCCGGCACTTGCAGGTCGCCGTTCGCGCGCGAGAGAGCGGCGGAGTTCAACCAGACGGAGTGCGAATCACGGGCCATCAACGCGACCGGCCGGTCGGGAGCGATCGCGTCGAGCTCGTGCCTGGTCGGCTCGACCGGAGGCGACCAGTCGCCGCTCCGCCAGCCGCGGCCGCGCAGCCACGGGCCGGTCGAGGTGTCCAACGCGCCGCGCACGCGGTCGACCGCTTCCTCGAGCGTGCGCGTCCCCTCGAGCCGAACCTCGCTCTGCGCCAGCGCCCATGTGGCGAAGTGGACGTGCGAGTCGGTGAAGCCGGGGACGACGCAGCGGCCGCCGAGGTCGATCCGCTCCGGCCCGGGGAGCGCGGTCTCGTGGGTGCCGACGCCGCCCGCGATCCGGTCGCCGGCGATTGCGAGCCCGCGCGCCAGCGGCAGCGAGGGCTCCATCGTGCGGACGACGCCGTTCTCGAAGATCACGGCACAATCTTGCCGTGTTCGACGTCTTCGATCACGTCACGCTGCGCATCGCCGACCTCGAGGCGTCGCACAGGTTCTACGAGCTGGCCCTTCGGCGACTCGGGTACGAGGACCCGTACCGGGCGGACGACTTCTCCGAGTGGGGGGATCTGTCGATCTGGGCGGCGGGCGACGGCCGGCCCGCGACCCGGAACCTCCACCTCGCGCTGCTCGCCGCCTCGCGGGAGGACGTGGACGGCTGGTGGGAGGCGATGACCGCCGCGGGCTACGAGGACGACGGCGCTCCGGGCCCGCGGCCCGAGTACTCACCCGACTACTACGGCGCCTTCGTGCGCGATCCGAGCGGCAACAGCGTCGAGGCCGTCCACCATGGCGAGCCGCGCGAGGGTGAGAACCGGCTCGATCACCTCTGGATCCGAGTGCGCGACCTGGACGCCTCGAGACGGTTCTACGAGGCGGTCGCGCCCGCCGTCGGCCTCTACGTCCGCGCCGGCGACGCGGGCCGCTTCCACGTCACGAGCGGTGGCCGCTCGTTCGCGCTCGTCCGCGACACCCCGGTGACGGTCAACGTCCATCTGGCGTTCCCGGCGCCGGACCGTGCGACCGTGGAAGCGTTTCACCGCGCGGCGCTCACGACAGGCTGTCGCGACAACGGCGGGCCGGGCGAGCGCGACTATCACCCCGGCTACTACGCCGCGTACGTGCTCGACCCCGACGGCAACAACGTCGAAGCGGTCTTCCACGACCGGAGGAGGCGGGATGATCGACCACATCGCGCTTGAGGTACGCGACTACGTGCACAGCAGGGACTTCTACCTGGCCGCCCTCGCGCCGCTCGGCTGCGAGCTGGTGATGGAGTTCGAAAGCCGGAGCGGTGGCTTCGGCCGCGGCGGCAAGCCCTTCTTCTGGATCCGCGCGGGCGAGCCGGCCGGGCGTGTGCACGTCGCTTTCGCCGCTCGGGACACGGCGACGGTCGACGCGTTCTATGCCGCGGCGATCGGAGCGGGCGGCGAGGACAACGGCGCTCCGGG
>DATFPL010000269.1:0-3004 GCA_035264845.1 Candidatus Limnocylindrales bacterium
CGGACAGGATCCGCCGCAGTGCCGACTTCCGACGCCCGAACAGGATCGCCTCGCTGCTCGCGGCGATCGGTCTCCGCCCCCTCGTCTTCCGCCCGGCAATCTGAATCGGCGCCCGGCTGCACCGGGACCGCCACTCCCCACGACGCGAGTGGACCACCGCCCCGGCCGACGCGACCGGGGCGGTTCCGCGTGCCCTGATCGTCTCGGCCCAGGATGCCCGTTGGAGCACCGAGCGCCAATCGCGCCGTGACCCGTGCCGAGTCGGGTATCGTCCCACCACCGTGCGTCGCAGGCTGCCCGTAGCCGTCACCGCCCTCGCCGTCGCGATCGCAGGGCTCGCGGTCGTCCTCGGACAATCCCCGGGCACGCACCCGCCGCCCGTCGTCGCGTTCGTCTCGCCGTCGCCGGGCCCCTCGACGCCGGGATCCGCGGCCGCGACGGTCGCCCCGTCGGTTGCTCCGTCGTCGCCAGCGGGCCCGACGTCGCCGCCAACTGTCCCGACCGCGACGGCCGCCCTCGGGCAGTCTCTCCAGGCGTCCCTCGATCGGCTCCGGAAGAAGGCCGGGATCCCGGGCGTCTCGGCGACGGTGATGTTCCCCGACGGCACGTCGTGGACAGGGGTGAGTGGGCTGGCCGACGTGAAGTCGGGGAGAAAGGTCGCGCCGGATACGGCCTTCGCGGTCGGCAGCGTCAGCAAGACATTCCTCGCGGCGCTCGTTCTCGAGCTCGCCTCGGAGGGCAAGCTCGACCTCGGCGGATCCGTGGCGAAGTATCTGCCGACGATCCGGATCGATGCGCGGGTCACGGTGCGGCAGCTCCTCGACCACACGAGCGGGCTGTTCGACTTCTTCTTCAGCCCCGGGATCGACCGCGCGCTGCAGTCGAACCGGACGGCCGAATGGACGCCGACGAAGACGCTGACCTTCGTCCGCAAGCCGTATTTCCGGCCGGGCAAGGGCTGGCACTACTCGAACACGAACTACCTGCTCCTCGGCATGATCGCCGAGAAGGTCGGCGGGACCACCCTCGCTCACGAGTACCGATCACGGTTTTTGGAGCCGCTCGCGATGACGACGGCGTTCTACCAGGCCGTCGAGATCCCCCGCGGCCCGACGGCCCACGGGTACCGGTTCCGCGGCACGAAGCCGTCATTGCCGGCGATCGACATCTCCGACGGAACGGGAATCATGCCGTTCCGATCGGTCGTGACCGCGGCCGGCGGAGCGGGATCGGTCGCGGCGTCGTCGGCCGACGTCGCGCGGTGGGCGCAGGGGCTCTACGGCGGCCTCGTGCTCTCGACAGCCGATCTCGCGCTCATGCTCGGCGATGTCGGGCAGACGGCGAAGTACCACCCGCGCATTCCCTACGGCCTCGGGGTCCAGGCTGTCGCCGTCAACGGCTACCGCGCATACGGCCACAGCGGCCGCCTCCAGGGCTTCCAGGCGGTGGTGCGGTACCTGCCGGACCAGCGGGTCACGGTCGCCGTCCTGACGAACCAGAGTCGGTCGGACCCGGCGATCATCCTGCGGGAGCTGCTGCGTGTCGCGCTGCCGCCACCGGGCGCCTGCGACAGCTGCCCGGCGACGCCGTGATCGAGGCCGGGATCGTCGTCCGTCCGTTCCGCGCGGACGACGCCGACGCCGTCGCGCAGGCGATCGTCGACAGCTCACTCCACCACGTGTCGCTCGAGCCGAAGCGCTATGAGGTGCTCGACGGGACCGCCGTCGCCGCCATGTACAGCGCCGGCCGCCAGCACCCACCTGGTGTTCCGGCGAACGAGCGCGCCACGCTCGTCGCGGAGCTCGACGGCTCCGTCGTCGGCGTCGTCGACGCGCACGTCGTCGTGCCCGAAGGTGCGCATCGGCGCTATCGGTACGGCCTCCTCGCGGAGGTCGCCGTGACGGCGCCTGCCCGTCGCCGTGGCGTCGGCGAGGCGCTCGTCCGCGCCGCCGAAGCATGGGCGAAAGATCGCGGCTGCCAGTACACGGTCCTCGACTACAACGCCCGGAACGACGACGCCGGCCGCTTCTACCGGGAGCGCCTCGGCTACCAGTCGGCCGGGATGATCGTCGTCAAGGACCTCCGCGAGGCGCGCGGGGACTGACGTCGCGCCACGACGTTGCAAGCGGGGCGGCGCCACGAACGGCGCGGCCGCTCGTGCCCGTGGCGGATCGTGCGCGGCGTGACCGTCTGGATCGGAACATCCGGCTGGCAGTACCGCGACTGGCGTGATCGCTTCTACCCGCCCGGCGTTCCCGTCGCCCGCTGGCTCGAGAGCTACTCCGACCGGTTCGCCACGGTCGAGTCGAACAACGCCTTCTACAACCTTCCCGAGCGGCGGATCTTCGAAGCGTGGGCCGCGCGGACCCCGGACGACTTCGTCATGGCCGTCAAGGTCAGTCGCTACCTGACCCATATCCGGCGGCTCCGCGATCCGCGCGAGCCGGTCGCGCGGTTCGTCGATCGGGTCGGCGGGCTTGGCGCGAAGCTGGGCCCCGTGCTCCTGCAGCTGCCGCCGCAGTTCCGCTGCGACGCCGAGCGGCTCGCGGCGACGCTCGACGAGTTCCCGCGCGAATTTCGCGTCGCTGTCGAGTTCCGCCACCCGACCTGGTTCGTCGAGGAGATCCGGGCGCTCCTCACCGAGCGGGGCGCGGCACTCTGCCTCGCCGACCGCCGCCGTCCGTTGACGCCGCTGTGGCGGACGACCGACTGGACCTATCTCCGGTTCCACGAGGGCCGCTCCGCGCCGGCGCCGTGCTACGGCGGCGCCGCGCTCGCGGCGTGGGCGCGGCGGCTCAGCGAGACGTGGACCGCGGACGAGGATTGCTGGGTCTACTTCAACAACGACCCACGCGGCTGCGCGCCGCGCGACGCCGCCCGGTTCGCCGGGGCGGTCCACCGCGCCGGGCTTCGGCCCACGCGCGTCCCGAGCGTCAGGAGCGTCCGCGCGGGCTAGAATGACGCTGGAGTCGGTACGAACGTCCCGTCGCCCCGGGTACCGATT
>DATFPL010000270.1:0-11765 GCA_035264845.1 Candidatus Limnocylindrales bacterium
AGGATGCCGTGCTGCCGGGTGATCTCCCGCAGCCGCGGCAGGAATCCGGGCGGGGGCACGACGTAGCCGCCTTCGCCGAGCACGGGCTCCACGACGATCGCCGCGACTCGCTGCGGATCGACCATCTGGTGGAACAGCAGGTCGAGCTGCGCCTCCCAGTCACAGGTGCACGACGCGTCGGGCTCGTGTGCCTCGGCCGCGGCCCGATAGCAGTAGGGGAACGCGGTGTGGTAAACGGAGCCGGGAAGCGGCTCGAACGCCGCGCGGTAGACGTCCTTCGCGCTCGTCAACGCCATCGTCTGGGCCGTCCGGCCGTGGAACCCGCCACGGAACGCGATGATGACCGGTCGCCCGGTCGCTACCCGCGCGAGCTTGACTGCGGCCTCGACCGCCTCAGCCCCCGAATTCGACAGGAACGCGCCCCAGCCCTCGCCGGGGATCAGCCGCGACAACCGCTCGTACAGCCGGAGCCCCGGCTCGTGGAAGACAATGTTCTGTTGGCCGTGCAGAAGCTTCGCCGCCTGCTCCTGGACCGCGGCGACGACGCGCGGGTGGGCGTGTCCCGTGTTCGTCACCCCGATGCCGGAGGAGTAGTCGAGGATCCGCTGGCCGTCGGTAGTCACGAGCCACGACCCCTCGCCGTGGTCGACGACGAGGTTCGTGATCCGGCTCCAGACGGCGGGCACGACGCTCGTATCCGGCATCGCGGAACGGGAGACGAGCTCCGTCATGACGTGATCACCTCGACAGGAGCGAAGTCACGTGCCGCGAGCCGCCGCTGCCAGAGCGTCGTCAGGACGACGAGGGTCACCGCGGACACGAAGATCATCGTCCCGATGACGTTGACCTGCACCGGGATGCCGCGCAGCTGCGCGCCATAGATGAAGAGCGGGAACGTCGGCGTCCGCGGACCGGCGGTGAAGCTCGTGATCACGAAGTCGTCGATCGACAGGCTGAACGCGAGCAGTGCTGCCGCGACGACGCCCGGCAGGATGAGCGGGAAGGTGACCTTCCAGAAGGTCACCCACTCGTTCGCCCCCAGGTCCATCGCCGCCTCCTCGAGGTGCCGCGGGAAGCCGGCGAGCCGGGCCTTCACGGTCACGACGACGTAGCTGATGTTGAACATCACGTGGGCGATGAAGATCGTCCGGATGTTGAGCGGATAGAGGAGCCCCTCCGGCACGAACCCGAGCTGCGTCGTGGCGATGAACATCGTCAGCAGCGACGAGCCGAGGACGATCTCCGGCGTCGACATCGGCAGGAAGATCAGCATGTTCGTCGTCGCCCGGCCGCGGAACCCGTAGCGCACGAGCGCGAGCGCGATGAGCGTGCCGAGAATCGTCGCCACCAGCGTCGACGTCAGCGCGACGATCAGCGAGTTCGCGACCGCGTCGCCGAGCCCGGGCCGGCCCAGCGGGTTGAGCCACGCGTCGAACGAGAACTCCCGGAAGACGAGATTGGAGCGTCCTGTCGGGTCGTTGAAGCTGAACAGGATCATCACCGCGACGGGCAGGATCAGGTAGAGCGTCACGGCCACGGTGTAGAGCGGCAGCAGCCACCGGACGACGGACGCACCCATCTGCATCCGCGCCCGCCGCCGCTGCGCGGCTGCGGTCGCCGCGGCCGTCGCCATCAGACGGCGCCGCCGGTGAGCTCTTCGGTGCCGATCAGGCGCGCGTACACGAGCACGCCCACGAGGATCGCGGCCATCAGGATGAACGACAGCGCCGACGCCGTCGGGTAGTCGGTGATCTTCAGGAACCGGGCCTGAATGACGTTGCCGATCATGGCCGAGCCCGGGTCGCCGAGCAGCTCTGCGTTGACGAAGTCGCCGACCGCGGGGATGAACGTCAGGAGCGACCCGGCGAAGATGCCGGGCAGCGACAGCGGCAGCGTCACACGCAGGAACGCCTGGCTGATCAGGAACGTTCCGATCAGCCCGCCGACGACCGCGCCGGCGACGGCGGGTTCGATCGGCGACGCTCCGAGCGTCAGCGCGACGAGCGCGAAGACGACGCCACCGATCGCCGCGCCGGCGATCGTCCCGCCGGGCCGCCACGGCCCCGCGTACAGGTCCTCAGCCGCCTCGATCAGCCGCCTGTCGACCTTCTCGAGTGCGACGTACAGCGGCAGCGTCATGAACGGCAGGAAGTTGTAGGTGATGCCGGCCACCACGGCCGCCGGCGTCGCGAGGACACGAAAGTCGTCCGGCAGCAGCCCCGCGGCCTTGAGTGGCCCCAGGACGATCCCGCTGTCGGCCAGGATGATCTTCCAGGAGATCGTGCGGAGCAGGAAGCTCGTGAAGAACGGCGCGATGACGAGGAAGAGCAGGACGTTCTTGTAGACGCCGCCGCGGAACGCGATCGTGTACGCGAGCGGGTAGCCAAGGAGGAAGGCGAGGATCGTCGCCAGCCCGCCGTACTCGACGGAGCGGACGATCCACGGCCAGTACTCGCCGAGCGCATCCGGATAGATCGGCCAGTTGAAGGTCAGCTCGTAGCCGTCCTGGATGTTCCCGGTCCAGAGCGACACGAGGAACATCTGGATGGCGGGGTAGACGTAGAAGACGAGCAGCCACGCCAGCCCGGGGAGCAGCAGGAGATACGGCGCCGTCGAGCGCGACAGGTGGAACCTGGCCATCACCCTCCCCGCGCGCGGCGGCGGCCGGTGAACCGACCCCAGGTCAGAGGCCGAGCACCTTCGAGAACGCCTCGCTCCAGTCCTTCTCCTCGGTCGCGTCCAGGGCGCGGAACTGGTGAAGCCGCGCGACCACATCCTCGGGCGGGAAGATGAGCGGGTTGTTCGCGATGTCCGGGTCCTTCGCCTTGAGCTCTTCCGCGGCGCCCTTCACCGGGCAGACGTAGTTGACGTACGCCTCGACGGGCGCCGCGTTCTTCGGGTCGTAATAGAAGTTGATCCAGGCCTCGGCCTGCTTCTTGTTCTTGACGCCCTTCGGCAGGCACATGTTGTCGGTCCACAGCATGCCGCCCTCTTTGGCCACGGCGAACTGGAAGTCCTGGTCCTTCTTCTGGTCCGGCACGAGCAGACCGAGAACATCGCCCGACCAGGCCATCGCCACGATCGCGTCGCCCGACGCCATGATGTCGACATACGAGTTGCCGGTGAGCTGCCTGACGAGCTTGCCCTTGATCGCCTTGTCGATCTCCGCGAGCGACTGGTCGAACTGGTCCTTCGTGATCTTCGCCGGATCGAAGCCGAGCTTGATCGCGGCGAGCCCGACGGTGTCGCGCATCTCCGTCAGGTAGGTCAGCTTTCCCTTGTACTTCGCGTCCCAGAAGGCGTCGAGCGAGTCCAGCTTGCCCGTCTTCTTCTGGTCGAAGCCGAGACCCGTCATGCCGGACTGCCACGGCGCCGCGAGGTTCGTGTCCGGATCGAACGTGCGGCCCTGGTACTGGGGCTGGAGATTGGCCGGGAAGTTCGGCGTCGTGCTCGTATCGATCTTTTCGAGCCACCCGAGCCGGGCGAGGCGAGCCACCATCCAGTCGGTCACGACGATGATGTCCCAGGCGGTCGGCAGGTTCTGGCTCAGCGGGCCCTGGAGATCGCTCGTGAAGAACTTCTCGTTGTCATCGATGGATTCCTGGTAGTTGACCTTGACGTCCCAGGCCTTGGTGAAGGCGTCGAGCGTCGGGTGGGAGTCGCCGTCGTCGGATACATCGATGTAGCCGGGCCAGTTCGCGAAGTTGAGCTCGCCACCGATGGGTCCGCTCGGCGCGACAGCGGAAGCCGACGGGCTCGCCGCGGCCGATGCGCTCGCCGACGCGACCGGCGCAGCGGACGCCGCGGCGGGCGAGTTGCTTGCCGCGCCCTTCGCTCCGCACGCGGCGAGGAACGCGCCGAAGCCGGCCAGCGCGGACCCCTGCAGGAAGCGGCGGCGGTCGATGGATCGCTCGAACACGGTGCGCTTGTCTTCGCTCACGGAACTCTCCTCCTCGTTTCCGGCTCGCTGCCGGTCCGGGTCATGCAGACGGTGCGGCGGCAGCCTCTGGTGAGGCAGCGATGACGAAGGTGTGGTCCGGCGACCAGGTCAGAGAGACCTCCTCGCCGGGTCGATGGAGCGAGCCATGGACGGTCCGCTCGACGTTCTGCTCGTAGACGGTCAGGCGCTGACCCCCGCCAGCCTCGACAACGTACTGCGTCGAGACCCCCAGATACGACGCGTCGCGGACGGTGCCGACGAGCGCGTTCTGCCCGTTGGGGGTGTCGCCCGTCGACGCCATCCGGATCTTCTCCGGCCTGACGCCAACCTCGACGTCCGCCGCACCGTTCGCGAGCGACCGCGGGACGCGGACGCGCGTGTCGTCGGGGAGACGGACAACGGCGTACGACCCGTTCGTGTCCTCGACACGACCCGCGAGGAGGTTGCTGACACCGAGGAATCCCGCGACGAACCGCGTGGCAGGCCGCTCGTACAGCGACTCCGGGTCGCCCAGCTGCTCGAATCGGCCGCGGTTCATGACGGCGATCCGATCCGACATCGTCATCGCCTCCTCCTGGTCGTGGGTCACGTAGATGAACGTGATGCCGACCTCCTGCTGGATTCGCTTCAACTCGATCTGCATCTGCTTCCGCAGCTTGAGGTCGAGCGCGCCCAGCGGCTCGTCGAGAAGGAGGACGGCCGGCCGGTTGATGAGCGCACGCGCGAGCGCGACCCGCTGCGCCTGGCCGCCGCTGATCTGGTTGGGGCGGCGCTTCTCGTAGCCCGGAAGCTCGACGAGGCGGAGCATCTCGCTGACCCGAGACCTGATCTCCGAATCGCGGACGCTCTTCCGCCGGAGGCCGAAGGCGACGTTCTCGAAGATCGTCAGATGGGGGAACAGCGCGTAGTTCTGGAAGACGGTGTTGACGTTGCGCCGGTACGGCGGCAGCCACGTCACGTCCGCGCCCTGGAGCTCGATGAGGCCCGAGGTCGGCTGCTCGAAGCCACCGACCATCCGAAGCGTCGTCGTCTTGCCGCAGCCCGACGGGCCGAGGAGGCTGAAGAACTGTCCGTCGGGCACGTCGAGGTCGATGCCGTCCACGGCCGGGACGTCACCGAAGCGCTTCACGACCTGGGCGAGGCGGACGGCGGCGGGCAAGTTCGTTGAGGCTTCCTGCGTCCCCGTGGGTCCCCGCCTGCACGGGGCTGGTCCAAGCGCGCGGCGACGGCAGCGCAGCTCGCACGCGATGGGTGCGAGGTGCGGGAACGATAGGATCGCGCCGTAGCACTGTCAAGGCGACGACTTGCGCGTCGTCCGGCCACATTTCTGTGCGAATCTCGCACAACGCTCCGGGTGACGCCACACGAACTTCGTCGCGACGACGAGCGGATTCGGCGGCGACGGCTGAGTGCGGCCAGCAAGCCGTGGCGAGCGCCGGTCCCCCGGACGGGCGACCGTGCGATTCGGGCTACGATATCGACGCGGCGACCGTCAGAACCACGCCCGCGTCTTCGCCCGGAAGGAACTCCGCAAGCCTCATGACGAACATCACCGAAGCCGCCGTGTACGACGCGCTGCGTCAGGTCCAGGAGCCTGAGCTGGGCGGCGACCTCGTCACCCGCAACATGATCCGCGACCTCCGCATCGACGGATCGGACGTCGCGTTCACGATCGAGCTCACCACGCCGGCCTGTCCGCTCAAGGACGAGATCGAGGCGAACGTCCGCGAGGTGCTTCTGCCGCTCGGCGTGTCCGCGATCCAGCTCGCGTGGGGCGCGACCGTTCGTCGGGCCTCGGCCGCACAGCCGCAGCAGCTCGTGCCGGGCGTCAAGAACATCATCGCCGTCGCGTCGGGCAAGGGCGGCGTCGGGAAGAGCACGATCAGCGTCAACCTCGCGGTCGCACTCGCCCAGTCCGGCGCGTCTGTCGGCCTCCTCGATGCGGACATCACGGGCCCCAACATCCCGATGATGATGGGCGTCGACGGGCAGCCGAAGGCGAGCGCGAACAACAAGATCACGCCGCTCGAGCGGCACGGCGTCAAGGTCATCTCGATCCAGTTCTTCGTCCCCGAGGGCCAGCCGATCGTCTGGCGCGGCCCGCTGATCGGCGGCGCCATCCAGCAGTTCCTCCGCGACGTCGAGTGGGGCGATCTCGACTACCTCGTGATCGACCTGCCGCCGGGCACCTCGGACGCGCAGCTGACCCTCGCCCAGGCCGTCCCGATCAGCGGCACCGTCCTCGTCACGACACCCCAGGAAGTCGCCCTCGCGGACGTCACCAAGGCGCTCGCCATGCTCAAGCGAATGAGCGTCCCGGTCATCGGCGTCGTCGAGAACATGACCGGCTTCGTCTGTGCCCACTGCGGCGAGGTGACGGAGATCTTCGGACGCGGCGGCGGCGAGCGGTTTGCCAGGGAGCACGACATCGAGTTCCTCGGCGGAGTGCCGCTCGACGTGACGGTTCGCCAGGGCGGCGACGTCGGGGTTCCCGCCGTCGCTCAGCGGGAGCCCGGTCCGGCGGCCGCGGCGCTGACGACGCTTGCCCGGATCGTTGCCGCGCGGATGAGCGTTCGCGCCGCCGCTCGCGACCAGCAGCCCGTCCTCACGATCTCCTGACCGACTGAGCCTCCGGCTGGGTCGGCCCGTTCGTCGCGGCCCCTTCCCGGAGGTTCGAGAGCAGCACCGCCGCGGCCGCCAGCGCGGCACGCGATCGTCCCTGCGGCCCGCCGAGGAAGGCGAGACGACGCTCCACGTGACTGCCGCGCGGCGTCGCCACGCCGATGGTGACCGTCGTGTCCTCTCCGTCCTCCTTCGCGCGAACCGCGAGCCCGACGTCCGCGCCGCGCGACGCCCGTACGTCCGCGGCCGCGCGCTCGATATCGTCGGGCTCCCCGGCGGCGCGGCTCTCGACGCTCAGCATCCACGCCGCGTCGCCGAGCAGTGCGGCGAGTGCGCCGCCCGTCCCCATCTCGATCGCCGCCACGAGCCACCCAAGGGAGCCCGCCACCTCGCCGATCGCCTCCGCCCACGTCGTCGCGCCGCGCGCCCAGACGTGCTCGCCGAGCTTCTCCATGACGATGCGCTCGGCGTCGTCGGCGACAGCTGCGGCGCTTCGGTCGCGACCGCTTTCGTCGGTCGCGGGGACGGCGGCGATCCGGACGTCGACGGCATCGGCGCGGGCATACGTGGCAACGACCGGGTTCGTGGCGCGGAGCATCGCGTCGCCGAGGATGTCCGCGACCTGCGACTCGCCGATGCCGTTCAGGCGGAGCACCCGGACATCAGTCTCGCGGCCGGCGGCGCGGCCGCGGAGCCGTGGCAGCACCCACCCGGACCACATCGGCCGCATCTCCCGCGGAGGGCCCGGCAGGGCAACGACGACGCGACCATCGCGCGCATCGACCCACCACCCCGGCGCGGTGCCGTTCGCGTTCGCGATGGCCGTAGCCGACTCGATGACCCACGCCTGCTTGAGGTTCAGCTCCGGGAACGACATCCCGCGCCGGGTCCACAGGCCGCGGAGCCAGCGCTCCAGCTCCGGATCGACGGCGGGTGACTCGCCGACCGCCGCGGCGATGGCCTCGCGCGTCAGGTCGTCCGGCGTCGGGCCGAGGCCTCCCGTTGATACGACGAGATCGGCGGATGCCAGCGCGTCGCGGAACGCCGCCTCGACCGAGGCGAGGTCGTCCGGCAGGGCCTGGATCCGGGCAACAGTCACGCCGAGCGCCGTCAGGTCGCGGGCAAGCTCGCCGGCGTTCGTGTCGCGGGTCTCGCCGGTCGTGATCTCGGTGCCAATGCTGAGGAGATGAGCGGTCAGGATGGGGCGCCGGGGCGCCTCGTTCGGCGGCATCAGGGCAGCGTACTCCCGCCTTCGGCGCCGTTCGGCGGCAGGTCGACCGTCATGCCACTGCCACGCGCAGGTGCGCGCGTTTGGCCCTCCGGTGCACGCGGTCGCCGGTACCATCGGGCAGGTTGCGAGCGACGTTCGCGCCGGTGCACACGCGCAAACGTCCGTTCGATGCTGACGGTCCGGCCTCGGCCGGGCCTCGTGCCGGAGGTGATGGACACCAAATGGCGAACATCGACGGAAGCGGGTTCTCGCAGTTCGACCGCGTTCTCGACCTCGTGCGGCGGACGCGGGAGCTGCTCGACACCGTCGCCGACGAGGGCGAGCTGCCCGAGGGCGGCGCGGCCTACATCGAAGGGACGACGCTCCCGCACCTCGAGGGCGTCCAGTCCGGCTTCCACGGCTGGCTCCGGTCCGATGCCGCCGACGCCGCCGAGCTCCGCTTCCTCCTGACCCAGGTCGCCGCGCTCCGCGTCGCGGCGCCGGAGACCGAGCCGGAGCGTCGTGCCGCCGCCGCGGAGATGCTGATGGAGGCAAGGCTCGGCGAGGGACGACCCCGGCCGGCGCTCACCGGCGCCGAGCCCTGGCATCTCGCTGCACTGAGCCACGCGCGCGTCGTGCTGGCGCTGCTGCCGAAGCTTCCCGAGGACGAGGTCCGATTCCCTTCGGGCCGGCGCACGTACGCCGACATCCCGACACCGCGAGGCCCGGCGGAGCTGTCCCAGCGGATCGCCGAGCTCGAGCGCGAGCTCTGGAAGGCCGTGACGGGACGCGCCGGGAGCCGCGTCGACCCGGCATTCCGGCGGACATACGGATTCTTCGACGCCGCGGATCGGCTCGGCTTCCGGGCGATGCGCGGCGCGGCGTGACGGAGTCGTGAGGCCGATCCGCCCACGCGCGTCGTCAGGAGGCCGCCGGATCGACGATCCGCCGCTGCCGGAGCTCCCGGAACTGGGTCCCGCCGCTGATATGATCCGGGCGACCCCGGAGCCCGACGAATCGCGGAGTGAATCACTGGACGCAGACGAGCCCAGCGCCCCGCGCAGCGCCGACGCGGCCGGTCGCGACGAGACAGCGTCGGAACGCAAGGCGATCGAACCGACCGGTCAGGACGATGGGGGCACGGAACGCGCCGTGGTCGCGGAGTGGCCGTCCGAGGAGGAGCCGCCGACGGCAGCCGTCGACGGGGGCCTCGACGACGCCGCAGAAACCGCTCTCGCGCCACGCGACGAGCGACCGGCCGTCGCGTCGAGCAGCGCGTTGCGTGGCGACGCCGGGGTGCCCGGCGAGTGGGGCTATCGCGACGACCCGCCGTCGTCGTCGCCGTCGCCCGATTCGCGCAACGCCGACTACGACTTCACTGCAACGGCCGTCGCCGCCACATCGGCGACCAGCTCCGCTGCCGGCACGTCCACATCGGGTTCCGGTCGCGGGAGCACGCCGCCGCCTCCCGCGGGTGATCGCACGGATCCGCCTGGCGCAGCACCGGGATTGCGCACCCAGCTCGGCGCCACGCGCGGCGCCGTCCGACGGCTCGTCTCGTCGCACGTCGCGCTGGCGAAGGCCGAGCTCGCCGACATCATGGACGAGGTCAAAGGCGTTGCCATCCTCGCGGGCGTGGCGTTCGGTGCCCTCGTCGTCGTCGGCTTCCTCATCCCGATCGGGCTGAGCCTGTTCATTGGCGAGACGATCTTCGGATCGATGGGCTGGGGGATCCTCCACGGGCCGCTGTTCCTGACCGCGGTCGCGGTCGCCGCGCTCCTCGTCGCCCTCGGGGTCGGCGGCGGGACGGTGGGGCGCGACTTCCTCATCGCCGCCGTCCTCGCGATCGTCGTCGGCGTCGTTCTCGGGCTCAGCCTGACGAATCGCGCGTGGAGCGCGGCGGGCGACGCGATCGCCACCGGCATCAGCCCGGGGATCCGGCCGCTCGTCGTCGCCGCCGCCTCGCTCGCGGTCGTCGGCGGAATCCTCGGGGTCATCGCGGGCGGGCGCGCCGGCGGCATGGGCGGGGCGCTGGGGCTCGGGATCTTCGGGGTCATCCTCGGCGGGCTCGTCGGCGCGCTGACGGCGATCTCGCTCGGGCCGCGCGTGGGCGCCGCGCTTGGCGTCGCGGTCGGGCTGGCCGCGTGGCCCGTCCTCATGGGGATCGGCGTGAGCCGTCGCGGGATCGACACCGACGCACTGAAGGCTCGCTTCTATCCGGACGAGACCATCGACACAACAAAGGAGACGATCGAGTGGGTGCGCGCACGGACGCCGCTCGGGCCGAAGTCCTAGCGGCCCGCGAGGATCTCGCCTCGGAGGTGACCCGCCTCGAGGCCGCGGGCCGCTCCGCGGTCGACGTGCCGGCGAAGATCAGGCGCGCGCCGGCGAAGACCGCCGGCGTCGCGGCCGGCGCGGTGTTCCTCGTCGCCGGAGGGCCACGGCGCCTGTTCCGACGCGCGAAGCGCGCGATCGTCGGGCCGGAGGAGCCGCTCCCGAAGTCGATGCTGCCCAAGGAGGTCGACGAGGCGCTCAGGAAGCTCGGGACAGACGGCGACAAGGTCCGAGGCACGCTCGAGCGCGAGTTCCGCCGCTACCTCGACGAACACAAGGACGAGCGGGAGAACCGGGACCTGGGGACCGTCGCCGCAGTGCTGCTGTCGAACGTCGCGAAGCCGGTCACGTCGCGCGTCGGGCGGCGGCTCGCGGAGGAGCTGTTCAGCCCGGACGGAGCGTCGTTCCAGGACGCGGTCGAGCGGATCCGCGCCCGCCGCGATGCCGGCAAGGGCAGCAAGCCGCCCGCGAAGTAGCGGCGGCGCCGCCAGCGACGGAGCACGACGGCCAAGCCCGCGGCCGCGCGGCCCGCGGCCCACGCGAGCCGCCGCGTCGCTGCCGGCGTCCGCGGCGTCGCGCCGCCGCTTGCCGTCGCGCCGCCGCTTGCCGTCCGCGGCGCCGCGTCCGCGCCGCGTCGCCGCCGCTTGCCGTCCGCGGCGCCCGCGCCGCCGTCCGTGGCCCGCGTCGGGCCGCCGCCGCCGCTCGCCGTCCGCGCCGCCGCGGGCGGCGCCTTTTCTGCCATTTGTTCACGCCGTGACCGTGAGGCAACGTTTCGAGGCTTTTTCGGGGCATCGGCGGCGAGAAATAGCCGGCGGCGGCTATCAATCGGCGCTGGATGCCGCCTCGTGCTCACCGTATGAACGATTGGCAGGAATGACGTGGCGTCGCGCCCGCGCGCGGGCGTCGAGAGTTGCGTCCACCCGGGCCGCGCCGCCGCGGCGCGGTAGACTCGCCCGCGGGCGAGTGGCGGAATGGCAGACGCGCCGGCCTTAGGAGCCGGTGCCGCGTGAGCGGCGTGTCGGTTCGACCCCGACCTCGCCTACCAGACGGAACGTGACCGGGAGGCCGACCGGATCGTGCGACGCGACTTGGCGCGCCCGGTGGCGCTCGCGCTCAATGTCGTCTTCGCCGTGCTGCTGACTGCCGCCGCGACGCTCCTGCTCGTGGTCGGTGGCGTCGGGCTCGTCGGTCCGAGCGCCGATGCGCAGCGCGACCCCGCCGCCGCTGTCGCGTACTCGCTCGCCACGCTCGGCGGCGTCCTCGGCGTTGCGCTCCTGCCCGCGGTCTACATCCTCGTGACCGGAGCCGGTAGGTACATGCGCCGCGAGAGTGGGCGGCGCCTCCGGATCGCCGACCTCGGCCTCGTCGGCGCGTACGCACTCGTCGTCGTCGTGTTCGGAGGACGAGTGCCGATCTTCGTCCACGGCCTGGGTATCGCGGCAATCGCCGCCGTCGTCGCGCTCGAGCTCGACCTGCGGTCTGGCCCGGCGACGTCCCTGCCGCTCGAGCCGGAGGGCAACATCCGGACGGCCGGCGGCGGCTGGCGCGCGAGGCGCCGCCGCCGCTAGGCGAAGCAACGCGCCGCGGCGGCGAGGCGAAGCAACGCGTGGCCGCGGCCAGGCGAAGCAACGTCGCCGCGGCTACGCGAAGCAACGCGTG
>DATFPL010000271.1:0-2795 GCA_035264845.1 Candidatus Limnocylindrales bacterium
GGGGCGGCGGTTGCCGCGGTCCCCTCGACGAACGCATTCACCGCGTCGCCCCAGGCGACGGCGTCGAGCGGCGTGCCGCCGATCGGGCGGAGGACGATGGCGCCACCGGTCGCGGCGAGCCCGCCCGAGTACGTGGCATCCGCGGTCGCCGCGTACGCACCGAGGGAGTTCGCGATGAGAAGGTGGCGCCCGGGATCGAGTGGCGTCGTCGACGTCCAGCTCGCCTTCCGCGTCACCGTCGATCCCGACGACGTGACGTAGGCGATCTCGACGTTGGCGAGGTCGACGACCGCAGGACCGGTGTTCGCGATCTCGACGAACTCATCCGATGCCGACGCGCCGCCCGTGACGACCTCCGACACGACGAGCGTCGACGTTGGCCAGGCGACTGCGGCGGCGGGCACGATGCCGCCTACCGGAGGCGGTGCAGACGCCGCCACTGCGGAACCAACGATGGTGAGAACGAAGAGCGCGGCAACAACCGCGCGCCGGGCGCGTTCCATCGACGACCTCCCGGCGGGGGCGACGGGATGGTCGGCGGGCGTCACTTGTACGCCGCGACCCTTTACTGCCACGTATCGCGACCTCAACCAGCGGTTGCGGGCGAAAAGCGTCGTTCCCGGGCGGCTGAGGCGGATCGATTACGATGCGGCCACCGCCACACCGGACGTCAGGAGGAGCCGTGCCCCGCGCCAAGCGAACGGATCGCGCCGACGCGCGCCGTCGATACCGCGCGCAGGTCGCCACCGACGTCGTCGAGCCTGGCGAGGACGACGGAGATTCGGCGTCGCCGGCGGCGACCTCTGCCCGCGGGGGACGCGCTCGCGGTGCCACGCCGGCCGCCGCGCCGGCACGGAGCGGCATCGGCTACGCGTTCCGCGCCGCATTTCACCCGGCCAACCTCCGCGAGGACCTCGCCCATCTCCCGATCCTCATCCGGTCGCGGGCGGTGTTGCTCCCGCTTCTCGCAATCGCTGCGACCGCGATCGCGCTGACCGCGAGCGGCGGTCATGACGTCGTCTCGGCGCTCCTCGCGCAGTACTTCCTCTTCCCGCCACCGATCGGCGCGATCTTCATTGCCGGTTTCTTCGCACCCCGTGCGAGCTACCTCGCGGGGGGCATCGTCGGCGTCGCAGCCGCAATCGGGGTGACCGCCGCAGCATTCACGATCCCGCCCGGGTCGCTGACCACGACGACGGGCCCCGGCGCTGGCCAGAGCGCCGCACCGTCCGCGATCGTCTCGCCCGCGCCGAGCGCTGCCGCATCGGGAAGTGGCGCGGCGTCCCCGGCCGTCAGCCTTTCGCCGTCACGCGCGGCAAGCGCATCGCCGGCAGCGGCTTCCGGTGCGGCAAGCCCCGGAGCATCCGCTGGTCCGGGCGCTTCCGCCGCCCCGTCGCCGTCCGCGACGCCGGCGGCGTCGCCTGAGCAGGTGGCGGCGTACTCGTTCCTGATCTCGCCCGTTGCCGGGATCTTCTTCGCGTCGGCGGCCGCATGGTACCGGCGGTTCCTCCGCCTGGCGAACCCGAATCGCGGCGTCCAGCGCAGCTCGAACAACCGCGGGCGGCAGCAGCAGCGACGCCGCTGACGGCAGTCCGCGCGTCAGCCGAGGCGTCGCATCCCTGCCTGGCCGATCTGCTTGACGCCGTCGGGCGCATCGGGACCGCCGCGGTCGTGCGCGACCTCGACCAGCGACCTCACCTCGCGTGCCACCACGTTCACGACGTTTCCCTCGCGCTGAAGGTCGCCGTCGACGAGGAGCAGCGCATGTCGCCGGACGACGCCCCGCAGCCGCGCCCAGGTGTCCGGCCACAACGTGACGTTGACCATCCCGGTCTCGTCCTCGAGGGCGAGGAACACCGTGCCCTTCGCCGTCATCGGGTGCTGGCGCGTGACGACGAGGCCACCGAGCCGGACCGCCCCCATCGGGCGTGACGCGAGATCCGCGTTCCTCACCGCGCCGAGGCCGTCGAGCACCGAGCGGAAGAGCCCCACGACCTGGCGTCGCGCGTCGAGCCCCACGACGGCGTACGAATCGCCGAGCCGCTCCGTCTCCGTCAATTCGGGGAGTGGCGGGGCGTCCGTCGCGGGCAGCCGAATCGTCATCGGCCTGGCATCCCGTGTCCGCGCCGGCGCGGCCGAGACCGCGCGTCCGTCGACGCGCCCGCGTGCCGCGCCCGCGACCTCCCGGAGCTGCCACAGGAGCTCGCGCCGCGGCCGCCCGAGCGAGTCGAGCGCCCCGACGCGGATCAGCCGCTCGATCACCTCCTCCGGCAGTCCCGTCCGCTCGACAACGTCCGCGAGGCTCCGATACCGGCCGCGCCGCAGCTCCGCGTCGAGCGCCGCCTCGTGCTGCTCGCCGATTCCCTTGACGAGCGACAGCCCCAGCCGCACCCCCCAGCCGACGGTGTTCTCCGGCGTCCACTTGTCCCGTGCCGCGGCTGACGGGATGACGCACGACGCGGAGCGGACCGGCCGCGCATGCGCCCCGACCCCCGCGCCATCGGGGAGTGGCTCCCCGGGGTCCGCGTCCGCGGACGCGTCGTCACCCCGCGCCCCCGCGAGCGCCCAGCCGGGCCGCCCCACCCATTCGGTCGTCGTCTTGTACGAGCTTGCGTTGACGTCGACCGGCAGCACCGTGACGCCGTGCCGCTTCACGTCGTTGACGAGGACCTCGACCGGGTAGAAGCCCATCGGCTGCGCGTTGATGAGCCCGGCGAGGAGCTGCGCGGGATAGAACAGCTTGAGGAACGCGGACTCGTACGCGGTCCGCGCGAACGCGGCGGCGTGCGACTTCG
>DATFPL010000272.1:0-10236 GCA_035264845.1 Candidatus Limnocylindrales bacterium
TGCGCGGGGATCGCGTGCTCCTTGGCGAAGCGCATCAGGTCCCAGCAGATGAGGAAGAACTCGGCGAGCCCGGTCTTCTCGATGACGCCCAGCTCGTGGGCGAGCTGCTTGACGACCGGCGGCGTCAGCGGGTGGTACCGATGGCGCGCGCCCTTCTGGCACAGGTCGACCAGATAGCTGAACGGCGTCTCGCCGGCCGGCACCGGAAAACCCGGAAAGCGGTACTGCTCGAACACGAGATCGACCGAGCACGACGCGGCCAGCTCGCCGGCGTTGCCGATGCCCTCGAGCCAGGCCCGCGCCGTTCGCGCGTCCGCGGCCGCGGCCACCCCGTCAGCGGGCGGCATCGCGGCGAGCTCGTCGCCCGACTTCAGGTACGACTCGCCGTCGGCGCGGCGCAGCTCGCCGAGTTCGGCGACGGCGCGGCCGTGGTGGATCGCCGTCAGGACGTCGTGGAGCTCGCGGCCCTCGGGCCGCGCGTAATGGACGTCGTTCGTCACGACGACCGGGAGGCCCAGCTGGTCGGCGAGTGCCGCCGTCTCCGCGACGAGCCAGTCGTCCTCCGGCCGGAGATGGTGCTGGAGCTCGAGCACGAACCCGGACGTTGCCGGCGAGTCGCCGCGCCCGAACCGCCGCGCGTACTCCTCCGCCGCGGCACGGGCGCCGTCGCGATCGCCGACGCGCAGCCGCCGCGCGATCTCGCCGTCGCGGCAGCCCGACAGCGCGACGAGCCCTTCGGTGTGCCGGGCGAGCAGAGCCTGCGAGAACCGGGGGACGCTCTTCGTACCGGCCAGGTTGGCGTGCGAGACGAGCCGGCACAGGCTGCGGTAGCCCGTGACGTCGCGGGCGAGGAGCACGAGATGCGGGCCGCGCTGCCGGTCCGCGATGCCCCGCAGGTCCTCCTTGACCGGCTCGCGGTGGCCGGGCAGCCGTAGCCGCTCCGCGCGTGGTCGTGCGGGACAACCGTCCGCGGGTTCCGTTGCGAACGCGCCGTCGAGCCGCGGCGGCTCGCCACGACGCCGCCGCGACCGGCGCGCCGGGACGACGACGTGCTGCGGGTCCGCGACGAGCGGGTCGAGCAGCTCGATCTCGATCCCGACGACGGGATGGATCCCCGCCGCTTCCGCCGCGGACACGAAGCGGACGACGCCGTAGAGCCCGCGGTGATCGGTGACGGCGAGACCTCCCAGCCCGATCTCGGCGGCCCGTTCGACGAGCTCGTCCGGGGTGGATGCACCGTCGAGGAACGAGAAGTTGGTGTGGCAGTGGAGTTCAGCGTATGTCGCGGCCACGGCCCTGCTCCGGCAGCTTTGGGGGCGGTTCGAAAAGGGCTTCCAATCGTAGAACATGTGTTCTATTCTGTCGTGGTGCAATCAGCCGTCGGTACGCTCGCCCCCTCCCCCGAATTTCGACGAGATTCGTCGCAACATCGCCAGGGGTCGTGGCGTCTCACCGGCATGCAGACGCGGATCCGCCCCATCGCCGTCGCCACCGCGCGAAGTGCCGCGATGGTCGCGCTCGCGATTCTGCTGATCCTCGTCCTCCTCCCCGCCGCGATTGCCGCACAGGCCGCCACGGCGGTCTGACCCACGTACAGCGTCTCGTGCCTGGGGGCCCGGGACGATCGGCGACGAAGGCCGCTGGCCGACGTCGACGCCGCCGGAGGCACCTGGTGAGCGGGTGCATCGGCGCCGCAGGACCCCGTCGCGCTGGGGGCGACGGGGTCCTGTCATGTCCGGCCCGTTCGGCCGGAGTCGCCGGTACGATGTCGCAGCGACACCAATTGCTCGCGAGGTCCCCGATGCCACCCGTCGATGCACGGCGCCGAACCCCGCTCGTCACGGTCTTCGCGGCCGCGGTCGTGTGCGCGTTGGTCGTGGCGTGCGGGCAGGCGCCCGGCGGCGCGACTGGCTCCGGCGCAGCGCCCGCATCGGTCCCGTCGACGTCGTCCTCTTCTTCGGCCGAGGCGACCGAGCCGGCGCTGACGCCGGTCGCGACCGCGGGCGACGTCGAGCCCGGCCCATCGATCGGTCAGACCGACACTTCGTGGGGCCGGATCTGGGACGAGCTTCCGCGCTGGTTTCCCATGTACCCCGGAGCGACGCCGACGACGGATATCGGAAGCGCCGCGACGGCACAGCTCATCGTTCCTGCCGACGTGCCGACGACGCGGTCGTGGATGACGGCTGCGCTCACCGCGGCGGGCTTCGTCACCGACGTCTCCGGGCCGCTCGAGGACGGTAGCGTGACGCTCGACTCGACACGCAAAGGCCGGACGCAATGCAAGACGCAGACGACGATCGCGAAGCAGGGAGGAACGACGGTGATGACGATCCTTGTCGCAACCGATTGTCCGTTCTCGTGATCGACGCCGGGGCAAACCGATGAACCCGCGGCCACGCGACCTCGTCGGTGCGGGGATCTTCGCCGCGATCCTCATCGGTCTCGTGGCGGTGCTGTTCTTCGCGACGTGGCGGTCGATGTAGGTCCCGCGTTCGGGTCGAGACGTTGTTGCGCAGTTGCGACGTTCGCCGACGCGGCCAACCGCCTACACTCGTCGCGCGCCGCGGGAGGGCGCCGAACGCTGGGGGACTTTCAGTCGTGCAGACCGCTCAACCGCGCGACATCGGGTTGCTCGCGCTGGTCGTCGGCCTCTTCATCATCCTGTTCGTCGTGACGCTGACGGTCGGTCCCGTCGCCCGCTGAGCCGGCGCTCGCGCCTAGTCGTAGAGGCGCTCGAGATGCCACGTCCCGTCGATCCGATCGCGATACACGAGCGCGAGCCACTGGCTGCCGACGACCTTGAAGTAGTCGCGCGCGATCGGGTCGCGCCACCAGTCCTCCTCGACGCGCCAGCGGTTGCAGACTTCGACCGGCTCGCGGCGTCCGTTCCATCGAATCGCGACGAGGCGGCCCGCGCCATCGACTTCCGCATCGATCGGTGGGTGCTCGCGAAGCAGCCGCGTCATCCCGCGACGTCCCCGAGATCGACGCCCTCCCACGCCCACCGTCGCTCGGCGAGCGGCGCCTCGGGGTCGGCGATCGCGACGCGGCGGATGCGGTCCTCGCCGTATGTCAGCGCGAGTCGCGCGAGCTGCCAGCCGAGGCGCGCGTTGCGCGCGGCCTGCGGGACGAACAGCGGGAGCTGCTGACCGCTCGCCGGCGCAACTCCGCCGAGCTCGAGCTCGAGGCGCGCGACGGGGGCAGCCGGCGGCGTCCGCTCGAGCCGCGCGAGGAGCAGCCGCTCGATCGCCTCCGCCTCCGCCGTCGGCTCCGGGAATCGCTGCTCGGCGCGGATCTCCGGTGGCGTCGTGGGGCGGGCGAACGTGAGGTCAAGCTCGAGTCGCAGGCGCGCGACCGCGGCGGCGGATCCGCGAGCAAGGAGCTGATCGCCGAGGGCGGCGGCGACGCGACGAAGAACGAACCGAAGCGGCTCGAGATCCGCGACCGGCGGATCGATCGGCAGCGCCAGCGCGAGTCGCTCCGGCGCGCGTCGGGGACGGAACCGGACGACCTCCTCGCCGCGCGCCCGGGCGTGGATCCGGTCCCCTTCCGCGCCGAACCGCGCGACGAGCGCCGATCGCGGCAGCTCCGCGACCGCGCCGATCTGGCGCAGCCCGAATCGTCGGAGCCGCGCACGGACACCGACGTCCGGCGTCAGCAGCGCCGCCGACAACGGGGCGAGAAACGCGGCGTCGTCACCGGGTGGCACGATCGACGGCGTGCCCGGAGCTGCGTGCCCCGCCGCGACTGTCGCGGTGAACCGCGTGCCCGCGATCCCGAGGCGTGGCCGCCCCGGGAGGCACCGGCCCGCCGCGTCGACGAGCCGCGCGCACATCTCCGGCTCCGCACCCCACAGCCGACCGAGCCCGTCGACCTGGACCTCGATCAGCCCGAACGCGGGATCCATCGGATCCGACGTCCCGGCGAGTCCCGGACTGAGCGCGGTGAGCGCCTCGAACGCGGCCTCGACCGCGGCCGTGTCGGCGTCCGGCTGCGGGTCGAGGAACGTCGCCTCAGGCGCGAGCCGGTGGGCGCTCCCCAACGGCATCCCGCGTCGGACGCCGAGCGCGCGTGCCGTCCGATTCGCGTCGATCACCGTTCCGTCGGTCCACGGCTGGCCACCGAGAACCACCGGTCCCGACGGGAACGAGGCGGAGGTCGGGTCGGCCGGCGGGCGATCCATCGGCCGCGGCCGATGGCGCGAGCGGGCGAGGTCGAGCGGGAGATGGGGCCAGTAGAGGTGGAGCAGTCGCATCGTTCTTCGTCCCGGGCACGGGGATGGCGGGGGCTGGGTGCTCGACGAGGAGGTCGTCGCGGGCGAGGCACGCGTCGCGCTCGTCGCCGTCGGCGTAGAGGATCCGGAGCTCTGCGTGCCGGCCCGGCGGACCGAACCGGTTGCGGGCCACGACAACGTCCGTCGCCTGGCCGACGACGTCACGCCCGAGGCGGATCCACGACCGTCGCGCCAGCTCGAGCCGGAGCCCCGACGATTCCGCGACCGCGGTCGCGATACCGGTCGCGAGCGTGGGTGGCTCGAGGAGGACGAGCAGCGTCTCCGAGCGGCGTCCGAGCGCGGCCAGCCGGCGGAGCCGGTCGGCGACGCGCGCGGGACGCGTCGCCGGATCGAGGCGCGGCGGCAGGTCGAGGACGAGCAGGTCGACCGACCGGCCGCCGAGCAGCGTGCCGGCAATCCCGAGTCCCTCGTCGAGTGTCTCCGGCGTGACGACGACGAGCCACTCGAGGCGGACACCGCGAGCTACCGCCTCGACCGGATCGAAGCTTCGCCCGACGTCGATCCACGCTGCGATCGAGCCGGCGGCCTGCGCCTCGGCGACGGTCCGCAGCGCGAGCGTCGTCTTGCCGCTCGACCCCTGGCCGCGGAGCGCGACGCTCGTCGAGCGGGGCAGCCCACCGGGCCCGAGGATTCCGTCGAGCGCGGCGAAGCCCGTCGAGATGACGCCTTCCGCCGGCGCGGCGAGGGGCGTCGGAGGCGCGTCTTCGATCTCCGCCGGCAACGGGACGGTCGCCAGCGCTCCGATCACGTCGCCGATCCCGTCGCCCGCGTCCCCGGCCCGCCTGGGAGCTGCCGAACCCCACCGCGACTGGAGCGTCGCGAGAGCGGCCGCCACGTCCGGAGAGATGGTCGACATCGGACGCCGAGTATCGAACATCCGTTCGATATCGTCAACGCCGAAAACGTCAGCCGATCGCCACCGCCACAAGCCCGATCGCGATGCCCGCCAGCCCGAGCCACTGCGTCGGACGCAGCCGCTCCCCGAGCAGCAACACCGCGCCGAGAACCGCAACGGCGGGCCCGAACGAGCTCGCGAGCCCGACGAGCCAGGTCTCCGACTGTTCGAGCCCGATCGCGAAGCTCACCAGCCCCGCGGCGTCGAGCAGCCCCGCGGCCGCCGCGAGCCACCACGCGGACGGTGCCGCGGTCTGCGGCGCCTCGAGGAGCGGCGCGAGCGACGCCGGCCGCGCCGTTGCCACCGCGAGCAGCGCGATGGAGATCGCGGCGCTTGTCAGACGCGCGACGAAGATCACCGGCAGCCACCCGGCGATCCGCACCGGACCGGCGCTCGCCATCGTCATGACCGCGAACAGGACGAGGGCGACGACCGCGAATCCGACGCCGCGGCCGACGATTCGTGCGTGCCTGATGCCGCCGTCGAACACGAGGCCGGCGAGGACGACGCCGGCGGTCGCGACCCCTGCGCCGACGGCCTGGAACGACGTGAGCCGCTCGCCGGTCAGCACGACGGCGAGGACGACCGTCAGGCCGCCGTACGCAGCGGCGATGGGACTGACGACGGCAAGCGGACCGATTCGGAGCGCCGTGAAGAACGACAGGTACGCACCGGTGCCCGCGACGCCGACGAGCACCGCCGCGAGGGTTGCGCCCGGGTCGCCGGGGATGAGCTCGCCGCGCGCCAGGCCGAGAATCCCGAGCAGTGCGAAGCCGACGACCTGGCTGGCGGCGAGGACCCGGAGGCTGCCGAGCCGGCGTCCGCCAAACGTGGCGCAGACGTCCGTCAGCCCCCAGGCGAGCGCGGCCCCGAGGCCCAGCACGAGTCCCAGCGGCATGCCGCGCAGCCTAGTGTTGCCGCGCCGCGCGCCATCGATCCGTGCCGGCGGCCGGGACCGCGTCGCGTGCTAGACTCCCCGTCGCGATCCGCCAAGTGCGTCGATCGACGTGGGGATGTAGCTCAGTTGGAAGAGCACCGCGTTCGCATCGCGGGGGTCAGGGGTTCGAGTCCCCTCATCTCCACCACCCCCTCAACCCACTCCCTTGTCCGTCGCGCCGATACGGCACGTCCGCGACGCGCCGATATGGCCACCCGAGCAGCGCGTCGCCGATCCGCGTCCAGGTCCTGGTATTAATGCGGCCGCGAGCCGCTCCCGGCTCGCTGGCGCTCACGACGGGAGGCGCCGGATCGAGATCGAGACGGAACCTGCGGCGTCGCGGTCGGCGGAGACGACGAGCCGGGCATCGCGGCCGGCCTCGATCGCATCGGGGAGGAGGCGCTCACCGAATCGGAGCCCGACGAGCGTGACCGAGACCGCGGCACCGCCGGCGACGAGGGCGAGCGCCGCGGTGATCGACTGCGCGTCGGCATCGAGCAGGCGGGTGCGAGCCGGGCGGCGACGCGCGGGTGCGGTTCGAAGGGCCATGTCCCGAACGTACGCGCCCGCCCAAGAGGGACCGGGCCAACCAGCACGGCGCGACGCTCAAAGTCCGCTCAAGGCGGCGCGAGGACGGACCCGATGGGTCAGTCCTGGTCGGGAAGTGCTGAGTGGAGCTCGACCGAGTGGTCGCGCAGCCAGCGCCGCCACGTGGCGTGATCGGGGCGCCGGCTCGCGACGAGCCCCCAGAAGCGCGGGCCATGGCCGAAGTAGCGGAGGTGTGCCAGCTCGTGGATGACGACCGTCTCGAGCGCCTCCGGCGGTGCGAGGACGAGCCGCCACGAGAAGGACAGGCGGCGGTTGCGCGACGCGCTGCCCCACCGCGTCCGGGGGTCGCGCAGCGTGATCGCCGCGGGCTCGACACGGAGGCCCGGCGCGTGACGCGCCAGATCGTGCTCGATCGCGGTCCTCGCGCGCGCCCGCAGCCACTCCTCGAGGACCGCGCCGATCGCGCGGCGGTCGCGGCGCGCAACTCGGACGACGAGCTCGTCCCCGCTCTCCGCGCCGACCCTGACGACGGACGAGCGGCGCACGCCATCCGCGGCATCGAGGATCCGCAGCCGATGGAGATCGCCGCGGAACCGGATCGTCGCCCCGTCCGCGACGCCGCCGCGCGCCGCCACCTCGGCGAGCTGCCGCGCCTGCGCGTCGAGATGCCGCCGCAGCCACTTGTCGCGCTCGCGGAGGAATGCTTCGACAAGCCCTTCGGGTCTCGCCCAGCCTCGTCGCGTCGAGGGTGGGAGGCTGACGATGACGCCGCGCTCCGGGTCGATCGTGACGCGGAGACGACGCGAGCGCGGCGAGCGGCGCACGACGTAGTCGAGGCGGCCGCTCGGGAGCTCGACGGTCGCGGGGGCTTCGGTCGCGATCACGTTCGCCGCAGCAGCCTGCCGGGGAGCACGCCGGTCTCGCGTCCCGCCATCACCGCCGGGCGGCCGTTGACCACGACATCCTCGATGCCCCGCGGGTGCTGCGAGGGTTCGACGTACGTCGCCACGTCCGCGACCGTCGCGGGGTCGAAGACGACGAGATCGGCGAACGCGCCCTCCCGGACGACGCCTCGATCGTCGAGTCCGACCCGCGCGGCGGGCACTGACGTGAGCTTCGCGATCGCGTTCTCGAGCGTGACGAGGCCGCGATCGCGGACGTATTCGCCCAGGATGCGCGCCGTCGCGCCGTACGTCCGCGGATGCGGCACGCCGGCGTCGAGAATCGGATGCCCCGGCCGACGCCCCTCGGCGTCGGTGCACACGGCGACCCACGGGACGCCGAGGATGGTCTCCACGTCGGCCTCGTCCATGCAATCGACCACGATCGACGTCTCGAGCCGATCGTCGACCAGGACGTCGAAGGCCACCTCCGGCGCATCCCCGCCACGCGCCTCCGCAATCGCCGCGATGCTCCGGCCCGCCCAGTCGGGATGCGCGGCGGAGAACGCAATACGGATCGCGTCCCAGCCGGGGTCGCGCGTCACGTTCTCCCAGCCGGACACGCCGCGCGCCATCTCGGTTCTGATCCGGTCGCGAACCACGTCATCGCGGAGTGCGACGACCGTGTCGTCGACACCGAGTGCGAGGAGCTGCGGCGGGAGCACGATCTGGAGCGTCGTCGCGGCCGCCGTGTACGGGTACTGGTCGGCCCCGACGTCGACTCCCGTTGCGGCCGCCGACTCCAGGCGTTCGATCGCCTCCGCGGCCCGGCCCCACACGGCACGAGCGCCCATCTTCAGGTGGGAGACCTGCAAGCGCGCCCCGTCGCCGGCCGCGCGTGTCGTCGCGATCGCCTCGTCGAGGGCTTCGAACACGCCAGCCGCCTCGTTCCGCATGTGCGTCGCGTACAGGGCCCCGCGCCGCGCGGCGACGCCGACGAGCCGCACGAGCTCCGCCGGCTCGGCGTGGATCCCGGGCGCATAGATCAGCCCGCTCGACAAGCCGAAGGCGCCGGCGTCGAGGGCCAGCTCCAGCTCCCTGGCCATCGCATCGAGCTCGTCGGCAGAAGGAGCGCGGGCGCCGGAGCCGAGAACGGCCGCGCGGATCGTTCCGTGCCCGGCGAGGAACGCGACGTTGGGGCCCAGTGCCTCGCCGGCGACGCAATCGAGGTACTCGCCGAACGTCGTCCACCGTGCCGAGACCCCGTTCAGCCGCAGCTCGATCTCGACGAGGTCGCGCCCGAGCGGGGCGATCGGCGCTACGGTCATCCCGCAGTTGCCCGACAGCTGGGTCGTGAAGCCCTGCCGCACGTGGCTCGCGAGCGCGCCGTCGGCGAAGAGCGACGCGTCGGAGTGGCCGTGCGGGTCGACGAACCCGGGGCAAACGATGCGGTTCGTGGCGTCGAGGACGAGCGGAACCGTGGCCGGATCGACGCTCGAAAGGTCGCCGACGGCCGCAATTCGGTCACCGCGAACACCGACGTCGCCGGCTCGTGCGGGCGACCCGGTGCCGTCGATGAGGCGGCCACCGCGGATCACGAGGTCGAACGGCGCCATCGACGCCGAATGGTGCCAGATCGGGACGCCCTACCACGCGTTTCAGCCGCTCGGCGACTGACCGCGGCGGTTCCGCCGTCCCCGACCGCGGAGGCCCTTGCGGTATAATCCGCGCTCCGCCGTGGGGCTATAGCTCAGCTGGAAGAGCGTCTGAATGGCATTCAGAAGGTCAGGGGTTCGAATCCCCTTAGCTCCACCAATAAACGCACCCCCGAACAGACCCCTCGCCCGACGGCGGGGGGTCTTGCGTACCGAGAGCCGAGCGTGACCGCCACAACCGACCGTCCCCGCATCGAGCGCTACGAGCCCACGGAGATCGAGCCGCGCTGGCAGGCGAAGTGGGACGAGGTTGGGCTGTATGAGACGGACCTCGACGACACGTCGCGTCCGAAGGCGTACATCCTGACGATGTACCCGTACCCGTCGGGCGACCTCCACATCGGCCACTGGTACATCGTCACGCCGACCGATGCGCTGGCCCGCTTCCATCGGATGCACGGCGAGAACGTCTTCTTCCCGATCGGCTTCGATGCGTACGGCCTGCCGGCCGAGAACGCCGCGATCAAGAACAACATCAATCCGCGTGACTGGACGATGCGGAACATCGAGCACGAGCGGAAGCAGTTCCGGACGATGGGCGCCGTGTTCGACTGGCGCTACGAGGTCGTCACCTGCGATCCCGAGTTCTACCGCTGGAACCAATGGTTCTTCCTGCGGCTGCTCGAGAAGGACCTGGCATACCGGCGGATGTCGCCGGTCGACTGGTGCCCCAACGACGGGACGCTCGCCCGCGAGCAGGTCGAGGGCGTCGATCGCCACTGCTGGCGCTGCGGCGCGCCGGTCGAGAAACGCGACCTGGAGCAGTGGTATTTGCGGACGACGGCATATGCCGACGAGCTGCTCGATTTCACCGCCATCGACTGGCCGGATCCGATCAGGACGCAGCAGACGAACTGGATCGGCCGGTCAGAGGGCGCCGAGCTCGTCTTCACAACCGCCGCGGACGATGCGCAGCCGGGCGGCGACGAGCTCCGCGTCTTCACGACGCGGCCGGACACGCT
>DATFPL010000273.1:0-19419 GCA_035264845.1 Candidatus Limnocylindrales bacterium
CGCGGAGGCGCGCGACGCGTACGTCGACGTCGTGGCAGGCGCGGAACCGTCCCACGCATTCGCGGACCGGCTTCTCGGTCACTCGCGCCGCGCAGCCGCCGTCCGCGGCCTGCTCGATCTCCTCGAGGCCCAGCGGTGGCGTCTCGCGATGTTCGCGAGCGACGGCTGGTTCTGGGACGACCCGATCCGGCCCGAGACAAAGCAGAACCTCCGGTGCGCGGCTCGTGCGGCCCGCCTCGTCGACGCCGTCGCCGGGACGCGGATCGAGCGTTCGCTCGTTGCGGACCTCACGATGTTCACGTCGCCGGCGCAGGGGCTCGACGGCGCCGCCATCTACCGCGCGGCGCTCAGCGAGGTCGGCCAGCCGGGACCGGCCTGACCGGCTCGTGCCCGCCAACGCGCACGAATGGTTGCGATTCCTTCAGCCGGTCTTGGCTCCGCCTGCGTTGCCGCGAGCGGCTGTCACTCCGAGAATCATCGTGGCGCCCGTCCTTGGGCACCTCTCCGGAACCCCGGACGCGCGGACAGCGCGTCAGCATCTGACGTTGATGAGCTCGTACACCAACTCCTTCTCGAACACGGTCAAGACGGCGAGCCTGCTCGCGGCGCTCGCGGGCATCCTCGTCCTTGTCGGCGGCCTCCTGGGTGGCCGCAGCGGCATGGTCATGGCGCTCGTGTTTGCCGTGACCCTCAACGGCTTCGTGTACTGGAAGAGCGACAGCCTGGCGCTGCGCGCGAACGGCGCTCGTGAGCTCCGACTTGGCGAGGCGCCGCGCCTGCGTCAGATCGTCACCGACCTCGCTGCCCGCGCGGCGATCCCCGTGCCCCGCCTGTACATCGTCGACCGACCCGAGCCGAATGCCTTCGCGACCGGCCGCGACCCCGATCACGCCGCGCTCGCGGTCACGACCGGGATCCTGCAGCTCATGGACGAGCGTGAGCTGACGGCCGTCCTCGCCCACGAGATGTCGCACATCAGGAACCGCGACACGTTGATCGGCACGATCGCGGCGACGATCGGCGGCGCGATCAGCTTCGTGGCGCAGATGGCGCAGTTCCAGATGCTGTTCGGCGGCGGCGACGATGACAACGGCGGCAACCCGCTCGGCGCGCTCGCGGCGATCATCCTCGCCCCGATCGCGGCCGTCATCGTCCAGCTCGCGGTGTCGCGCGGCCGCGAGTACTACGCGGACGCATCGGGTGCAGCACTCACCGGCGATCCCGAGGGCCTCGCGATGGCGCTCGAGGAGCTGGAGGCAGCATCGCGGCGACCGGGCTTCCTCGACCGATTCCGAGGTCGCCGGCCGGACGGCCGCGGGACGCCGACGCGGCAGCCGGCACTCAACCCGGCGTTCGCGCACCTCTACATCGTCAACCCGCTCGCCGGCGTCAACGCGGCGGCGCTGTTCTCGACTCATCCCCCGCTTCGCGACCGCATCGCGCGACTTCGCCGGATGGAGCTCCGCCGGGCGGCCTGACGGCGTCGGCGCCAAGGAATCCGTCAGCCCGTGGCCTGCGCAACCACGGGCTGACGAGGAGGCGCCACCGCGAGCGGTGGCGCGGATATTCGAATTCGGGCCGCGCGGGCGTGGCGTCTAGCTGACGACGATGCCCGTCGGGCGATACGGCCGGCGCGGGTCCGTCGAGCTGTCCGACGAGTCGACGCCAAAGCGGGTCGCGAGCAGATCGAAGACCACAAGCGGGATCACGACCAGAGCGAGGAACACGAGCCCTTCCATCGGGCACATCCTTGTTTGGTACAGTGTGCTAGGCCAAGTCGGACGTTACTTGGACTACTGAACTATGTCAAGTACTGAGTCGGACCACCCGATCGTCCCGGCGTCGAGCAGCGAGCTCGACGTCGAGCGGGATTCGGATGTCCCGATCTCGACCCAGATCTACTGGCAGCTGACGTACCAGATCGACTCCGGCCGGCTGCTGCCCGGCTCCAGGCTGCCTCCGGTCAGGGAGCTCGGTGCCGCGCTTCGAGTGAACCCCAACACGATCCGGGCGGTCTATCGACGACTGGCCGAGGCCGGCTACGTCGCGAGTCGCCACGGCGCAGGGACGATCGTCGCCGACCGGCCGCCGAACCGCCGGGGTGCGGAAGCGCTCGCCGGGATCGTCGCGGAGCTCCTGCGGCGCGGCTCCGAGGCGGGCTTCACCGCCGACGAGGTCGCCGCCGCGACGTTCGCCGCGGCGACGGAGCGGAAACGGCCGGGCCCCCAGGTACGGGTCCTCTTCGCGGAGTGCACGAACGCCGACGCGGGCTATGACGCCGAGCGGCTCAACCATGCGTTCGCGGGCACGATCGAGGCGGAGGGCGCGCTCCTCGACGACGTCCCCGACCGGCTCGACCGGTTCCACTACGACCTCGTCGCGACGACGACGTTCCACGCCGACGAGGCGCAGGCGCTCGTTCACGGGCGACGTCCGGTTGTCGCGATGCTCGTCGGGCCGGGGTACGTCGAGCTCGTCCACGAGATCGCCGGATTACCCGCGGGATCACGCGTCGGCCTCGTGTGTGCCTCCAACCGCGGGACTGACAACATCGCGGAGACGCTCACGCTGTCGGGGGCGAAAGGCATCGACGTCGTGTCGGCCACGATCGACAACACGGACGATCTCGCGCTCGTCGACCGAACGGCGGACATCATCCTCATGTCGCGGGAAGCGCTCGCGGTCGGGCTCGACAGGACGTTCGGACGCCCCGAGCGGATCAGGCCGTGGACGTACGAGTTCGACCCGGCCGGGCTGGAGCTCCTGCGGCGGGCGATCGAGCACGTCCAGGCGGCGCGCGCGACGACGGCTCTCGCCCCCGCGTGACATCCTTCCCGCGATATGCGGGAGTTCCACGTCTCGCGCGCCGCGCGCGATCGATACGGGCTTTCGGACGTGCTCTTCGGCCTCCACGGCGGCGTCCTTGTCGCCGACGTCGCCGGGGCTCGACGGCTCGCCGCGCGGATGAACGAGGCCCGGGCCGCGGGGCGGGTCGACGGCGCGCCGACGATCACGGCGGGCGACATCTTTGCCCTCGGAGTCATCCACGAGATCTCCCACCACGTCGTGGCGCGATACGACGTCGCGACCCGCCCGGGCGCGATTGCGACCGCCGCGCGCGAGCTCGGCGACGAGTTGGGCGACGGTCGCGTGGGTCGTGTCGTCGAGACGTTTGCGACGGAGTTTCCAACGGGCGATCCCGCCGCGGCGCCGCATGGTCCGGAAAACGCGCGGCGTCGGGACGAGAACGGGCGCAGCGCTACGCTCGAGGAGCTGTTGCTCCTCGCATTGACGAACTCCAATCCGGCCGCAGAACCCCTCCGCGAGCTGTTCGACGACACAGCACTGGCAGCCGCGACCGACTACCCCCTCGTCCTCGCCCGCCTCGAGGCGATCCTCGACGCGGGACCGCCGGTCGAGCCCGGAGGCCAGCCCCTGGTCGCGATGCTGCGCGCCCCGATGCTGGCGTCGCCGACGTCGCTCGCGGGGCAGCTGCGCTACATCCGGGAGCGGTGGGGCGGCCTGCTCGGCGAGGTGGCCGGGCTGCTCGACCGTGTGCTCGTCGGGCTCGACGTCATCACCGAGGAGGAGCGGGCGCTCCACCTGCGGTTCGGTGGCGGCGGCGCCAGCGGTCCCGCCGAGGCGCCGTCGCTGGGCGGCCTCGAAGCGGAGCCCGAGCGGTTCAGCTCCGACTCGGCGTGGATGCCACGGGTGGTGCTGCTCGCCAAGAGCACGTACGTCTGGCTCGACCAGCTGTCGCGCGCCCATGAGCGCGAGATTCGTACTCTCGACGGTATCCCGGACGAGGAGCTCGACACGCTCGTGGCGCGCGGGATCACCGGGCTCTGGCTCATCGGCCTCTGGCAGCGGTCGACTGCGTCGGAGCGGATCAAGCAGCTGCGCGGCAATCTCGACGCGGTCGCGTCCGCGTACTCGCTCGACGAGTACCGCATCGCCGACGACCTCGGCGGCGAAGAGGCGTACGCGAACCTGCGCGGCCGCGCCTCGTCGCGCGGCATTCGGCTCGCCAGCGACATGGTCCCGAACCACATGGGCATCGATTCCCGCTGGGTCGTCGAGCACCCCGAGTGGTTCATCTCGGTCGGAGAGCCGCCGTACCCGTCCTACTCGTTCGGTGGTCCCGACCTGTCGCCGGACGAGCGGGTCGGGATCTTCCTCGAGGACCACTACTACGACTCGAGCGACGCGGCCGTCGTCTTCCGCCGCCTCGACCGCTGGACCGGCGAGAACCGCTACGTCTACCACGGCAACGACGGGACGAGCTTCCCGTGGAACGACACCGCCCAGCTCGATTACCTGAAGGCGGAGGTCCGCGAGGCCGTCATCGCCACCATCCTCGAGGTAGCGCGCCGGTTCCCGATCATCCGCTTCGACGCCGCGATGGTCCTCGCCAGGAAGCACGTCGAGCGGCTGTGGTATCCGGAGCCCGGGGCGGGCGGCGGCATCCCGTCACGTGCCGAGCACGCGATGCCCAAGGCCGTGTTCGACGCCGCGATGCCGCGCGAGTTCTGGCGCGACGTCGTCGACCGCGTCGCGGCGGAGGTGCCGGACACGCTGCTCCTGGCCGAGGCGTTCTGGCTGCTCGAGGGCTACTTCGTCCGCACGCTCGGGATGCACCGCGTCTACAACAGCGCGTTCATGCACATGCTCCGCGACGAGAACAACGCCGGCTTCCGAAAGCTCGTCCGGGACACCCTCGAGTTCGACCGCGAGATCCTGAAGCGATACGTGAACTTCATGAGCAACCCGGACGAGGCGACGGCGGTCGAGCAGTTCGGCAAGGGCGACAAGTACTTCGGCGTCGCGACCGTGCTCGCAACGATGCCCGGGCTGCCGATGCTGGGCCACGGCCAGATCGAGGGCTTCGGCGAGAAGTACGGCATGGAGTTCCGCCGGGCGACCCTCGACGAACGGGCGGACCAGTGGCTCGTCGAGCGGCACGAGCGGGAGATCTTCCCACTCCTCCATCGGCGCGGCGCCTTCGCCGGCGCGGACGATTTCGTCTTCTACGACTTCCTCCGGGACGACGGGGCGGTTGACGACAACGTCTTCGCGTACTCGAACGGCGGCGGCGCCGATCGCTCGCTTGTCGTCTACCACAACCGGTTCGCCTCGACCGCGGGACACGTCCGGGATTCCGTCGCGTTCGCCGTCAAGGCGCCCGATGGCACGCGTTCGATGCACCGAACATCGCTCGGCGACGCGCTGGGGCTTCGCGACGGCGGCGCCGCGCTCGTGGCGTTCCGCGATGCGCGCGCCGGTCTCGAGTACCTCCGCGACACGGCCGAGCTCGCCCGCGAGGGGCTCTGGCTCCAGCTCGACGCGTACCGCTGCCACGTCTTCTGGCAGTTCCGCGCCATCCACGACCCCGTGGGTGTGTGGCGACGCCTGGCCCGGCAGCTCGGCGGACGCGGTGTGCCGTCGCTCGACGACGCCCTGCGCGAGGTCGAGCTCGAGCCCGTCCACGCGGCCGTACGAACCGTCGCGGCGGACGCCGGCCTCGTCGCGCTCGTTCGCGACGGCGTCCTGTCCGACGCTCCCGGCGTGGAGCGGTCGCTCAGCGCGTTCGTCGCCGCGGTCAGGACGGCAACGGCCACCGAGGGGGACACGGCGGCCGTCGCCGGCGTTGCCGCGAGGCGACTGGCGGCGATCGCGGAGCCGCAGGTCGAAGCGCTGCCCAGCGTCGCATCCGCGTTCGCGGATCCGTGGCATCGCGCGGTGCTCGCGGGCTGGTCGGTGCTCGAACCGCTCGGCCGGCTGGCGCCCGAATCGATCGCCGGGGCGACGAGCCGCGCCTGGTTCGACGAGCTGCGTTTGGCAGGCGTCGTCGCGGCCGCGCTCCGCGATGCCGGACTCGACGAGGGCGCGGCATGGCGGGCGTCGGAACGCATCCGCGTCCTGTTGGCACTGCCACGTCCCTCGAACGTCCGCGGACGCTCGGCGAACGAGCGCCTCGCGGGGCTGGCGACGTCGTGGCTCGACCATCCCGATGTCCGGGCGTTCCTCCACGTCAACGCGTGGGAGGGCGTCGAGTGGTTCGGTCGCGAGGCGTGGCGCGAGCTGCTCGACTGGGCGCTGCTGCTCGACGCGATCGACGGCGTCGCTGACATCGCGACGAGCGCGGCCGTCGTTTCGGACCTCGTCAGTCTCGGCGAGGAGTCCGGCTACCGCGTCGCCGCCGTCCGAGCGCTCGTCGGCGAGACGCCGGCGGCCCCGCGTCCCGGCGAGCCCGCTACGACCGGCGGCGCACTCAGCCCGCCGGCGCGCCGCTGAGCCGCGTCAGTCCGGGAGCAGGATCCGCCGCAGCAGCGACATCGGCGGCGAGCCGTGTGAGATGCACGCCTCGAGGTGGGCGCGGTAGTCGAAGCCGGGTGTGTCGCCGAAGCCGCCGACGACCCGAGGGGCGGGCACAGCATCCTCGCGCGCGTCGGCAGTCGTACGCGCGGCGCGGCGCCGCGCATCCTGCTCGATCTCCCAGAACGCGAGCGAGCCGACGAAGTACGTCGACAGCTGGACGGACGACAGCCGCGCCCGGTTGTACTTGTTGCGCGCCTCGGCCTCCTCCTGGAAGCCGCCGTCGACCATCAGCGAGACGGCCTCGCCCTCGGTCATCCCGGCGGTGTGGATCCGGACGTCGATGATCGCGTTCGTCACCGCCCGCAGGTAGAACTTCCAGTGCGTAAGCATCAGCCCCGGGTCGTCCGCGCCGTACCCGAGGTCCATCATCACCTGGGTCACGTAGACCGCCCAGCCCTCGGCGAAGACGCCGCTCCAGAACACCGCCCGCGAGATCGACTCGCAGCGGTTGGCGTACGCCCCCTGGAGGTAGTGCCCAGGGACAGCCTCGTGGATCGTCAGCAGGCGGAGCATCCGCGCGTTGTCCTCGCGGAGGTAGGACTCAGCCTGCTCGGGCGTCCAGTCCTCGGGGATCGGGGTGATCGCGAAGAAGCTTTTCTGGCCCTTGTCGAGCGGGCCGGGCGAGTCGAGCATCGCGCCGCCGAACGCGCGCAGGAACACCGGCGTCCACCGAATGTCCAGCGGTTCGTCGGACAGCCCGATGACGGATCGCTCCCGACAGAACGCCTCGATCCGCTCCAGCTCCGCGCGGCAGAAGTCGAGCAGCTCGGGCGCCGGCGGATGCTCCGCGGCGATGGCGTCGAGGACGCTTCGGACGACGTGGCCCTCGTCGTCCGGCATCGACGCGCCGCCGCCCCACCGCGGCCACAGCTCGCGCGCCAGCCGGATCATTTCGCCGCGGACCGCGACGTACTCTCGCTCCGCGGCCGCAAGCACGCGGTCCGGTGCGAGCTCCTCGTCGCGGATCGTGTGGCGCATCTTCGCGGCGAACAGCTCGCCGCCGATCCGGCCCTCGCCTTCGCTGGCGGGCAGGACGACGTCGCGGAGGTGGGCCTCGAAATCCGACAGCGCCTCCTTCGCGGTCGCGGCCGCGGCGCGAACGCGGTCCGCGACGCCGGCGACCGCGACGTCGCTCGAGGCGTCGTCAGCGGCCGTCACGGCGTCGTCGGCGAGCTCCGCGATCCCGGACAGCTGTTTCAGCGCCGTCTCCGTGTGGAAGCGGGCGACGGGCCGCCCGGCAGCGCCGACGAGGTTCTCGCGAGCCGCGGCGAGGAGCGCGGGAACGCCCTCGAGCCGTTCTGCGATCGACGTCAGCCGAACCGGGAGCGGGGCGAACTCGCGGGCAAGGAGCGGGAAGATGCCGCCGCCCAGGATGTAGACCCACTCGAGCGGGTTCCACGCCTCTTCGCGAAGCTCCGTGTCGCCAAACCGCTGCGCGTCGAGCTCGAGCCGGAGCAGGTCGCGGTCGATGCGCTCGTCGGACGACAGCGACGCCGCGTCGAGCGCTCCGAGCTCCGTCGCCCACCGATCCACGAACGCGAGCCGTTCCTCGCGGCCCTTCCGGGTCAGGTCAGGCCAGCGGCCGTCGTGATCGTGAAGCCCGGCGGCCGTGGCATGCAGCGGGTTGAGGCGGAAGAACTCCGCAAGGAACGCGTCGACGCGATCGGTGAATGCGGACACGTGGGCTCCTGGGGGATGAGGAGGCGACGCCGGATTGGTGGCGGCCGCCGGGATGGGCGCCCAGTGTAGGCGGGGAGCGCGGCGCATCGCCGCGCTCCACTCGCCACGATCGCTACGATCCGCGCGATGACTGCGCAATGGGCCCAATCGATCGTGCTCGAGGGTCGGATCGTCCGCCTCGAGCCGATGTCGCCACGCCACCTCGACGACCTCGCCGCGGTCGCGCTCGAGCCGGCCCTCTGGCGATGGACGCTCGCCCGCCCGACGGACCGCGCGGGACTCGAGGCGTGGATGACCGCGGCCCTCGGGAACGCGGACGCGGGGACCGAGCTGCCGTTCGTCACCATCGACCGCGGCTCCGGTCGCGGGATCGGGAGCAGCCGCTACCTCAACATCGTGGCCGAGCACCGGCGGCTCGAGATCGGCTGGACGTGGGTCGCGCCTGCATTCCAGCGGAGCGGCGCGAACCGTGAGGCCAAGCTGTTGATGCTCGGGCACGCGTTCGAGACGCTCGGCTGCAACCGCGTCGAGTTCAAGACCGATTCGCTCAACGACAAGTCACGCGCGGCGCTCCTCGGCATCGGCGCCACGTTCGAGGGGATCTTTCGGAACCACATGGTCATGCCGGACGGGCGGCTCCGGCACTCCGCGTACTACAGCATCGTCGCGGAGGAGTGGCCGTCGGTTAAGGCGCGACTGACGGCAGGACTCGACAACCTTCTCGCCGGCCGCGACGCCGGCGGGTCCGAACCCGGTTGAGGGCACGAACGTGCCGGCCGGCCCCTGGCGGGTCCGGCCGGCGTTCGACGTGCGCTGATCGGGTGAGCTAGCCGCCGACCTCGTCGTCGCCGGTGTCGCCCATGCCGGATGAAGTCGCGCCGCCCGTCGAGCTGCTGCCGCCCCCGGAGCTCGACGTCGACGTGCTGCTGCCGAGCCCGTCGGAGCCGCTCATCTGCTCGTCGCCGCCCATGCCGGACGACGTGCTGCCGAGCCCGCGGTCCATGCCGGAGGACGTTCCGCCGCCGAGCCCGCGGTCCATGCCGGAGGACGTTCCGCCGCCGAGCCCGCCGTCGGACCCGCCGTCGGTCATCCCGCCGGAGCCGCCGCCCGTCATCCCGCCGCCGGACGAGACGTCGCCGCCGCCCATGCCGCCGGTCCCGCCCGACGTGTCGCCGAGGCCGGACGAATCGCCCATGCGATCCATCGAGGTCCCGCCGCCGGTCGAGCCCTGTTCCTCGTTGCTCCAGTCGCCGTCGGTCGACCCGCCCTGGCTGCCCATGCCGCCCTGGCCGGTCATGCCACCCTGATCTGACTGATCGGGCACGCTGCACCTCCGTACGTGATCGGCCGCTGCGCGGCCCAAGGACCGCGATCGTCCGGCGCGCCCGGCTCCGCCCGCTCATTGCCGGAGCGTCGCCAACTTGCAAACACGTTGCCGGCCCCCTCGGCTCTGCGATTGCGCGAGCCCGCACGCCGTTCCGCGCCGTCGGCATCTGCCATCATCGAGTCATACCGGTGCGCGCGCGTCGCCGTCGGTGACCGTCAGGAGGGTGTGGTGGTCGAGCTCGTCATCAAGGTCCTCGTCAACGCGGCCGCGCTATGGGCCGCGGTCCAGCTCATCCCGCAGATCACGTTCGCCTTTGGCAACGACTGGTGGAAGCTGCTCGTCGTAGCGCTCATCTTCGCGCTGGTCAACAGCTACCTGCGGCCGATCGTCAGGGCGCTCTCATTCCCGGTCAGCATCCTGACGCTCGGCCTCGTCGGGTTCGTCATCAACGCCGCGATGCTCCTGCTCACCGCGTTCCTGTCGTCGCAGCTGAAGCTTGGCTTCAAGGTCGGGGCGTTTCCGCCGAACCTGAACGCGGACGCGATCGTCGGCGCGATCCTCGGCGCGATCGTCATCAGCATCGTGTCGACGCTCGTGAGCCTTGCCCTGTCACCGCGGAAGCTCCTGTAGCGACGACGACGCGGGACGGACCGGCGGCGACCGAAACGGACCGCCTGCCGGCGGTCGCTGACGCGCTCCGCCGCGCCGCGGGACGGTTCGGGACGCCGGCGTACGTCACGGACGTTGCGACGATCGACGCCGCCGCGGAAGCGGTTCGCGCGGCGTTCCCGGATCCGTGGCTGCGGAGCTACTCGGTCAAGGCGAATGACGTCGCGGGCGTGATCAAGCTGCTCGGGGAGCGCGGGTTCGGGGCGAACGTCGTCTCGCGTGGGGAGTGGGCCGCATCGACGCGCGCGGGGCTGTCGAACGACCGGATCACGTTCGAGGGCGTCGGAAAGTCGGACGCCGACCTTCGGGCCGCGATCACGGCCGCGCGCGACGGCCGGTCATTGCGATGGTTGGCGATCGAGTCGGTCGACGAGGCGGAAGCGCTCGGTGCGCTCTCGGCTCACATCGCAGGGTCGGCGTCGCTCGACGTCCTGTTCCGCCTCAACCCCGACGTCGCGCCCGAGACGAGGCGCGGGCTGGCAGTTGGTGCCGGCAGCTCGAAGTTCGGAATGACGGAGACGGAGCTGTCCGCGGCCATCGAACGTGTCGTGCGTGCCGCTCCGGCGCTCCGCCCGCGCGGTATCCATCTCCACGTCGGCTCCCAGCTCGGCGCCGTCGACGCGTGGCGCGACGCGGTCCGCCGCGGACTGGCCCTGCTCGCCCTGCTCCGTGGCTCCGTTCCGGAATTCGACACCCTCGACATCGGCGGCGGGTTCCCGGTCGCCGGCCTCGGCGATCGCGTGCCGGCGCCGGCCCTCTTCGCCCGCGAGGTTCAGCCGCTCGTCGACCAGATCCCGCCCGATCGACGGCCGTCGCGGCTCGCCATCGAACCCGGCCGCTACCTCGTGGCGCGTGCCGGGTGGCTCGTCGCGCAGGTCCTGCACGTCCGCGACCGCAACGGTCCGCTCGTCGTCGTCGACGCCGGGATGACGGAGCTGATCAGGCCCGCGCTCTACGGCGCGCGGCACGAAGTCGTCGCCCTGACGTCGCTCGGCCGGCCGTTCGACGGCGTCGATCCCGCCACAGCCTCGCCGACGACCGTCGAGGGGCCGGTCTGCGAGTCCACCGACGAGCTGGGAATCCACGACCTGCCGCCGCTCCGTCGCGGGGACATCGTCGCGATCCGTGACGCCGGCGCCTACGCGGCGTCGCAGTCGTCGACCTACAACGGCCGGCCACGTCCGCCGCAGGTGCTCCTGCATCCCGACGGCTCGCTCGGCGTCGCCCGCCGGCGGGGATCTGCGGCGACCCTCGGGTAGGCTGTCGGCGTGAACGAGCGCGAGCGGCTGCGAGAACGCCTGGGCCGCGGCCCGCTCCTCGCCGACGGCGCGATGGGGACCCTCCTGTTCAGCCGCGGTCTGCCGCAGCGGGCGTGCCTCGACGAGCTGCCGACGACGCGCCCGGACCTGGTCGGCGCCATTCACCGCGAATACGTCGACGCCGGCGCCGACGTCATCGAGACCGCGAGCTTTGGCGCGAACCGCGTGCGACTCGCGATGTACGGGCTGGCCGACAGCGCGCACGCCTTCAGCCGGCGCGCGGCGCAGGTCGCGCGCGAGGCGCGCGACGTCGGCGGCCGCGACGTCCTCGTCGCGGGCTCGATCGGGCCGCTCGGCGCGCCGACCCGCGATCTCCTCCACCTCGCCGACGATGCCGTTCGCGCGGCGTACCGCGAGCAGATCGAGGGCCTCCTCGAGGGCGGCGTCGACCTGTTCGTGATCGAGACACACATCGACCTGCGCCACCTCCTGCTCGCGATCGACGAGGCGCGAGCGGCGGCGGACCTGCCGATTGTCGCGGAGCTCACGTTCGGCGAAGAGCTCGCGCTGCCCGACGGCACGACACCCGAAGTCGCCGCTCGCGCGGTCGCCGCGGCGCGGGTCGACGCGGTCGGCGTGAACTGCGGCGCGGGCCCGCAGGCGTGCCTCGACGCCGTCGAGCTGATCGCGAACGCGGACGATCTGGCGCTGCCGCTCTCGATCATGCCGAATGCCGGGCTGCCACAGCGGATCGCCGGCCAGTTCGTCTACGGCGCGGGCCCGGACTACTTCGCCGGGATGGTGCCGCGGTTCGTGTCGGCCGGCGCGCGGATCGTCGGCGGCTGCGGCGGGACGACGCCGGAGCACATCGCCGCGATGCGCGGGGCGCTCGATGCGGTCGCGGGCGACGACGGGCAGCGGACACGGGCGACGGTCGCGGGCACGATCGGGCGCGAGCGGCGCCCGATCGTCGCGACATCGAACGGTGCGATGCCGCTCGCGGACGGCCGCGCGACCGCGGAAGCGTCACCCCCGACAGGCCTTCTGCAGGCGCTCCGCGCGGGTCGTTTCGTCGTATCGGTCGAGATCGACCCTCCCCGCTCGATCCGGATCGACCGGACGCTCGAGGCGGCGCGGCTCCTCCAGGCCGCGGGCGCGGACCTCGTCAACGTCAGCGACTCCGCGATGGCCCGAGTCCGGATGGGCGCGATGTCCGTCGCGTTCGGAATCCAGCACGACCTGGACCTCGAGTGCCTCGTCCACTTCACGACCCGCGACCGGAACCTCATGGCGATCGAGTCCGAGCTGCTTGGCGCCCACGCCCTGGGCGTTCGCAACATCCTGGCGCTGACCGGAGACCCGCCGCGCGTCGGCGACTATCCGACGGGGACCGGCGTGTGGGACGTCGACTCGATCGGCCTCGTCGAGATCCTCGCCCGGCTCAACCGGGGCGCCGACCAGGCGGGATCGCCGATCGGCCAGCCGGCGGGCTTCACGATCGCCTGCGCGCTCGACCCGACGGCCGCGGACCAGGCGACCGAGTGGGACCGCCTCGAGCGGAAGCTCGAGGCCGGGGCGCACCTCGTCATGACCCAGCCGCTCTACGACATCGCGCAGGTGGCGGCGATGGACGCCGAGGCGCGCCGCCGCTTCGGCCCGCGCGGGTTCCCGGTCCCGCTGCTCCTGGGCATCCTGCCGCTCCAGAGCTCGCGCCACGCGGAGTTTCTCCACAACGAGGTGCCCGGGATCACGATCCCCGACGCGTCGCGCGCGGCGATGGCGGCCGCCGGCGAGCGCGGGGCGGAGGTCGGGCTCGAGATGAGTCTCGAGTTCCTCGGCCAGGTCGAGTCGCTCGTGAGCGGCACGTACATCATGCCGAGCTTCGGGCGCTACGAGCAGGCGGCCGAATTGACGAGGCGGATTCGGGCGCGAGACGCGACCAGGACCGCGACGGGGGCAATCTGACCGGGCGATCCGCCGTCATCCTGCCGGTGAAGCTGCCGCCGCGGCTCGAGCGCCTCCGGCGGCGGCACGTTCCGGACGCGCCGCTCGGCGTGCCCGCGCACCAGACGCTCCTGTACCCGTTCGTGCCCGCGGACGTGCTCGACGCGACCGTCCGCGCGCGGCTCGCCACGATTTTCACGACGACGCCGGCGTTCGACTTTGAGCTGGCGAAAATCGCCCGCTGGCCCGACACGCTGTACGTCCGGCCGGCGCCCGCCGCGCCGTTCGCATCCCTCGCGACGCGCCTCGCCGAAGCGTGGCCGGAGTACCCGCTCTACGGCAGAGGCGTCGGGTTCGCGGCGCACGTCACGATCGCGGAGCCCGCAGACGCTCTATCCGACGCCGAGCTGGCCGAGGCGTGCACCGAGCTCCCCGCGCGCCGCCGGGCGGCCGTTGCGACCGTCATCGCCGAGGGCAGGGATGGCCACTGGCGCACGAGATGGCGGTTTCGCCTCTCCGGCGGCTGAGGGGGTCGCGCCGTACACTCTCGGCCATGGGTGCAGTCGACACGATGGAAGTCTTCTTCGAGAAGCTCAACGCGGGCGACCGCGAGGGTGCCGTCGCGCTCATGTCCGACACGACCGAGATGCGAGTCCACGTCGGCGACAGCGTTCAGACGCTCCGCGGCGTCGAGCGCGTCGGCGGGTGGTTCCTCCGCGGCGACAAGGGCCTGAAGATGATCCCGGGCGGCGTCCGCGACACCGGCAACACGTACGAGGCGGACATCATGGTCGTCCGGCCCGGCGCGCCGTCGCAGCACCTCGACGCGACGTTCAGGGTCGAGGCCGGGAAGATCACCTCGATCAACCTCGCCCCGCGCTGACCTCGCCCCCTGCGGCCGTCAGGGCGCAGCCGAATCCTCCGGCGCGGACGCCTCGGCGCTCGGGATGACGATCTTGTCGCCGATGGCGATCTTGTTCGCGTCCGTGATCTGCTTGTTCGCGGCGAGGATCTGGTCGACGGTAAGGCCGAACTTCTTGGCGATCTTGCCGAGGCTGTCACCGGGCGCCACGACGTAGACACGGGGTGTCGGTGCGACCGACACGCTGGGTGCGGCGGACCCGGACGCGACGGCCGATGGCGCGGACGTCGTGGCGCCACCTGTGCCGGGCTTGCCGCCGCTGCCGCCCAGGAAGACGGACGGAAGCAGAAACAGGACGGCCGCGGCGACGAGGAGCAGAAGCGCCCCCACGGCCACCCGCGACAGCGCCGGCATCCTGACCGGAGTCTTGAGCGTCGGATAGGCCTCGTAGCGGCGCGGCCGCTCCCACGACGGCGCCTCCGATCCCGGCACAGGGCGCGACCCGCGGCTGTCCCCGACGGGGGCGCGCCCGTCGCGGCCGCCTTTTCGGCGATCGTCGTCGCGGTCCCGGTCAGCATCGCGCCGGTCGTCGAGCCGCTCCCCGAAGTCGTCGTAGTCATCGACAGCGTCGTCGAGGGCCTCGGCCGCGCGGTCGCCGGACGGCGTCGGGCGCGGAACGGACTCGCGGGGCGGGCCCGCCGCCGCGCCAGCCATCGCGGCGCCAGCCGCCGCCGCATCCCGACCGCCTTGCTCCTCGTCGCGCGCGGTCCCGACGTCGCGCGCTCGCGCCTCGCGGTCATCCTCGGCGCCGCCTCCCGCGATCGCGACGCGGTCGCCTGCGCTCCCCGCCAAACCCAGCTCCGGCCGCGTTCGGCTGGCCAGGAAATCGGGCGCATCCGGGTCGTCGTCATCGTCGTCGCCGCCGTGTCCCGGTACCACCGGTCCGCCGGCCCATGGCGGCGGCGCGGACCACTCCCGCGGTGGGTTTCGGCGAGGAGCATCGTCGGCGGTCGCGCCGGAGTCGCCGCCGTGCGCCTGCCGCGCGTTCGCCGCCTCACGCCGCGCCCAGTCCTGGAAGGTTGGGCAGACAGGGAACGAACTCGCGAGGCAGTACGCCTCCTGGTGGGCGAGAGCCCGCGGCGCCGGTCGCGCCTCGGCGTAGCAGCGATGACGGTGGTCCGGGCTGGTCGCGCGCTCGTCGCGGTCGTCCTCGAACGCGACGAACGGACAGGCCGGGGCGCCGTCGACGATGGGCAAACCGCGATCGGTCATTGGCCGCGATCATACCCGTGTGGACGAGGCGGAACCGGTGCGGCAGCGGGGCCGTCACGCCGGAATGGCACGCCGGTCGCTCGCCCCTCCGGGCCAAGCTCCAGGTGACGAACTACGAGCCGGGGTCGGTGTGCTGACGCTCCGCCTCGACGGGCCACCGGAGCGGGCAATCGTGACGGTCGATTCGCAGAGCGGTGCGGTAGGCGAGCTCCGGGTCGTCCGCGGCGGCTGATTCAGCGGCCGGAGGGTCGCTCCTCCGGCGCGGCGGTCTTCGGTCGTGGGCGCCCGTTCGGCGCAACGTTGTCCTGCATCCCGAGCACGATCGTGTTCCCGGACGACGCGCCGATCTCCTGGAGCGCGCGGAGCTGGACGAGCGTCGGGTGGTCCTCGAGCATCCGCGCCGCGTTCGCCAGGTTCCGTAGCGCCGCCGTCTCGCCGCGCGCTCGTTCGAGCGCCGCTTCGCCTTCCTTCCGCGCGGCAACGACGCCGGCGAACATCCGCTTGAGCTCGCCGGGCACCATCAGATCCCGGATGTCGACGGAAAGGAGCTCGAGTCCCAGCCGCGCGAGCGGGCTGGCGGCGCGCTCCATCACGCGCGGCCCGAGCTGCGCCCGCGAGGCGAGGATCTCGTCGGCCGTTCGCCCCGACATCCCTTCACGAAGGGCGAGCTGGAGGATCAGGTACAGGGCGCGCCGGAAATCCTGGTCGGCCGTGACTGCCGCCGCGGGGTCCGCGACGACGTAGCGCGCCGCGAGGCTCGCCTTGAGGCTGACGCCATCGGCGGTGAGCACCTCCTGCCCTTCGACCGTCGCGAACACGGGTCGCGCGTCGATCACCCGGATCTCGCTGACGGGTCGGAACGAGACGTACGCGCCGGCGTCCACCAATCCGACGAACCGGCCCCGCGTGTAGCGCAGCCCGCGCTCGTAGTCGTGGATCGTGACGATATCGAAGAGAAGGCGTGCCACCGCCACGCCGACGACGGCAAGCAGACCGATCGCGAGGATCGCGACGATCGGGGTCATTCGCTTCCTTGCTCCTCGTTCGTCGAGGCTGTGGTGTGCGTGTGATGTGGCCCGTCGTGGCGGATCACAGCCCGGCGGCGGAGGCGCGAGGCCTGCATGGCCGCCGACCTGTTGCGTTGCCGCCGACCCACCGCGACGAGCCGGGGCAGGAGTCGAACCTGCGTCACCCAGGGAGGTGCGGGATCCCAGGACCGGCGCCGGCGATGCCGCCGCACTGCTGTACCGGAACCTCCCGCCCGATCGTAGGCGACGCGGGGGATCGCGGCAACCGCGCGACGTGTTCGACTCCCGGTGTGACACCGCGGTCGCGCCGCGGGTCCCGGGTCCCGGGTCCGGGAGACCGAAAAGTTACCCGGCCGCGGCCCCCCAACGGGCAGGTTGACGGAGCGAGGGCGCGGGGGACGGTAGCAGCACGCCACCCGTCAGTGGCGCTCAGCCCGCGTCCGTCGTCGATCCCGACGACAAGCGCCCCAAGGTCTGACCGAACGTGGAACGTCGCCAGGGCGACGGAGGCGGCCATGTCCCGAACCGCTGCTCGCCGCCGACCGCGCGCATCGCTTTCGCGCGCCATTCCGGCGCTCCTGCTCACGATTCTCGTCGCGGCCGCGACGGCGACGTCCGCCGCGGCGTGGACGAATGGCGCGGGCGACGGCTACGAGACCCACGATTGGATCGTCGACCAGGCGCTCCGCGTCCTCGACGGGAAGGTCGACGGATGGTTCGATCGCGACACGGCCCTCCGCGCGACCGACGACCCCGATCACATCGAGGTTGCGGCAGACCCGTCGCGAAGCATCGAGCACATGTATCGCGAGGCCGGCGTCCGCGGGGGTGCCGTCCACCGCGTCGCGGAGCACTACGCCGCTGCCGTCAGGCTCTACCGTGCCGGAGCCGCGGCAAGGGGAGTCGGCGACGAGGCGACGGCGGTGGCGAGGTTCACGGAGGCCAGCTACAACATCGGGATGCTCGCGCATTTCTACGGCGACATCCTCATGCCCTTCCACAGCGCGTACGCGGGCAAGGGCAAGGTCGATGCCCATCTCGCCTACGAGCATCTCGTCGGAGTCGTCACGCGGACGCCCGATGCCTCGCCCGCCTGGCACAGCGCGAATCGCACGGTGAAGCTGCTGACGAACGTGCGGACCTCGGCGATCGCGGCGGCGGCCTACTCGCGAGTGCGCTTTCCGACGCTCTATGAATCCTTCATCGTCGACCCGACGGTTCTCAACGCCACGGTGACGCGGCTGACCGGCGAGGTGATGGTTCGCGCCGCCGACGACCTTGCCAACGTCATCTGGTCGATCGCCCACGGCGTCGGCGTGGGCCCGAACGTCGCGACGCTCGCGGTTTCGATCCGGTGGCACGGGACGAAGCAGGGCGAGACCGCGCAGCGCGTCTACGTGACGGCGAAGGACGCGACCGGAAGGCCGATCGAGGGGCTCGAGGTGAAGGTTGCCTGGCCTCTCCCGGACGGCGGAACGACGCCGGTCCGCTTCTGGACCGACCCGACGGGAAGCGGCCACTACACGGGCTCCGTGGGCCTCAGCCCGCTGATGGTCAAGCGAACTGTCGTCGTCTCCGCCACCACAGACGGCAGAACGCTCCGTCGCTCGACCTGGTTCTACACCACGCGGCGGCTCGCGGACGGCGCGACGGGGTTCCGGACGTTGGTCTCCGATCACACCGTCCACGCCGGGCAGATCGTGACGGTCTACACGTATGCGCGCGACACCGCCGGACATCCCGTCGCCGGGCTCTACGTGACATGGACGTGGGACTACCACGGGACGCTCATCCGGACGAGCGGCTACACCAACTCGCTCGGCCGCGCCAGCTCGTCGAGGACCATCCTCACGACCACGACGCGGTACACGGTCTACGTGACTGCTCGCGCGTCCGCGTACAGCATCAACCGCTCTTCGGCGACGTCGTTCTACCGCGTCGACTGACAGCGCGACGGCGGCCACCGGCCTCGTCACGTCGCGTATCGAGGCGTGTCGGCGCGGCGTTTGACAGCCTCACCGCCCGCTCGGACACTTCGCTGATCGAGTCGCGACCGCCCGATGCGGCACGAGAACACCTTCAATGACCCGAAGGAGCCCCATGTCCCGACTGAGCCGCTGGCTCGCCCCCAGCACCGTCGTCCACGCCCACTGCGACCTGCCGTGCGGGATCTACGACCCGGAGCAGGCGCGGATCGAGGCGGAGTCCTGCTACAAGATCATCGAGAAGTATCAGGCCAACCAGGACCCGACCTTCCGCACCCGCGCGATCCACATCAAGGAGGAGCGCGCCGACCTCACGAAGCACCATCTCGATGTGCTCTGGCACGACTACTTCAAGCCGGAGCACCTCGAGAAGGTCCCCAACCTGCACGAGCTGTTCTGGAACGCCAACAAGCAGGTGTCGAAGGTCAAGGCGTCGACGGAGCTCGCCGACGCCAAGGCGCTGCTCGAGATGATCGACCAGATCGACGCCGCCTGGAAGGCGACCGGCGGCGAGGAGAAGACGCGCGTCGCGGGACGCCCGGGCTGACGGCGGAGACCGAAACCGAAGCGACGCGCCCGCCCGAACCCGGGCGCGCCGTCGCCCGCGCGACGCCGGTTCGGCGGTCGTGGCGCGAAGCAGTGTGGCGTGCCCGGGGGCCATGGCGGGTTGCCGTCGTCGAGGCGAGCATGGTGCCGACGATCGACCCGGGCGACTGGCTGCTCGTCGACCCGACGGTTCGCTCGTGGCCGCGCCGCGGATCCATCGTCGTCTTCCGCGAGCCTGACGGCGACACGCTCGCGATCAAGCGTGTCACCGCTCGCCCCGGCGATCGGGTCCCGTTCGAGCAGGGCTACCTCGTCCTCGGCGACGACGAGGCGTGGCTCACGGCGGACGCCGACGCGGAGACGGCCGCCGCGGCGGGATTCGGCGAGCCGCGGGACTCGCGGCGGTTCGGGCCGGTGCCGCTCGAGCTGCTCGTGGCGCGCGCGTGGTTTCGGTATGCCCCGCTTCGAC
>DATFPL010000274.1:0-1983 GCA_035264845.1 Candidatus Limnocylindrales bacterium
GAGCTGCGCCTTCGAGTTGATGGCGCCGACATCGGTGTTCTTGTCGAGCGGGTCGCCGACGCGGATCGTCGCCAGCCGATCCTTCAGCTTGTCGACGAGCGCGTCGACGATCGATTCCTGGGCCAGCAGCCGCGAACCGGCGCAGCAGACCTCGCCCTGGTTGAAGTAGATGCCGTTGACGATCCCCTCGACCGCCTGGTCGAGCGGCGCATCGTCGAACACGATGTTCGCCGCCTTGCCACCCAGCTCGAGCGTCAGCCCCTTGTTCGTCCCGGCGACGCCGCGAGCGATCTTCTTGCCGATCTCCGTCGAGCCGGTGAACGCGACCTTGTCGACGCCGGGATGCGTGATGAGGTGCATCCCGATCTCGCCCGGTCCCGGGACGATGTTGACGACACCCGGCGGCAGGTCGGCCTGGCGGCAGACCTCCGCGAAGAGGAGCGCGCTGAGCGGCGTCGTCGAAGCGGGCTTGAGGACGACGGTGTTCCCGGCGGCCAGCGCCGGCGCGATCTTCCACGCCAGCATGAGCAGCGGGAAGTTCCACGGGATGACCTGCGCGGCGACACCCAGCGGCTTCGCCACCCGACCGGGGAACGCGTATTCGAGCTTGTCCGCCCAGCCCGCGTAGTACCAGAAGTGCGACGCCGCGAGCGGAACATCGACATCGCGCGATTCCTTGATCGGCTTCCCGGAGTCCATCGACTCGAGGACGGCGAACTCTCGTGACCGCTCCTGGAGGAGCCGCGAGATGCGGAACAGGTATTTCGCGCGCTCGCGCCCGGGGAGCTTCCCCCATACGGCGCGCTGCGCTCGCCGCGCGGCGGCGACGGCCTTGTCGATGTCGGCCGGTGTCGCGCGCGCGACCTGGGCGAGCGGCTGCTCCGTCGCGGGGTCGACCGTCGTGAACGTCGCGCCGTCGGAGGCCATGACCTCGCGACCGCCGATGAACAGGCCGTACGTGTCGCGGATCTGGACGACGTCGCGCGACTCCGGTGCGGGAGCGTATTCCCACGGGATCGCTCGCCCGTCACCGAGGCCCCAGGTGGACGGTGCGCGCGGTGCGGCGCGCGCGACGGCGTTCTTCGTCTCGGTCGTCACGGGCGGCATTATCGCACCCGGCCCCGCCGCGACCCGGGCGACGAGGCACCCGCCGCCGATCGCGCATCATGCCCGGGTGAGACGTCTCGAGGGAACGCGGGAGCTACTCGACGGGCCACTCGACGATGCGGTGGCCCTCGCCGGGAACCTGCGCGACCTGCGCCGGGCGAACCGGCTTCTCGGCGGTGCTCGCCTGAGCCGTGCCGCGCTCGAGGTCCTCGCCGGGCGCATCGCGGACCGCGGGGCGGAGATCTCGCTGATCGACGTGGGGACCGGTGCGGGCGACATTCCGGTCTCGCTACTCGCCGACTGGCAGCGGCGTGGGCGGCGGCTGTCCGTCACCGCGGTCGACGACCGTGAGGAAGTCGTCGCCGCGGCGCGCGCCACCGACCCACGGCTCGACGGTTTGGCGCGCCTGACACTCGCCGTCGCAGATGGGCGGGCGCTCCCCTTCCCCGACGCCGCGTTCGACGTCGCGCACGCGTCGCTCGTCCTGCATCACCTCGATGCCGTCGACGCGGCCGCGTTCCTCAGGGAGCTGCGGCGGGTCTCGCGGCGCGGCGTGATCGTCAACGATCTGGCGCGCGGCCGACTCCTGCTCGCCGGTGCGTGGCTGCTCGCGCACGTCACGACGAGGAACCGCCTCACGAGGAACGACGCGCCGCTCTCCGTCCGCCGCGCATACACGGCGGTCGAGGCGGAGGCGCTCCTCATCGCCGCGGGGCTCCGGCCCGTCGTCCGCACATACGGCGTGTTCCGGCACCGCTACGCGATCGCCGCGGTTCCGCTGTGACATCGCCATCGCTACGTGCGGATGTCGCGGTCGTCGGCGGCGGCCCCGCCGGTGCGGTCGTCGCGACGCTGCTCGCGCGCGGCGGGCGCGAC
>DATFPL010000275.1:0-3798 GCA_035264845.1 Candidatus Limnocylindrales bacterium
GTCGCCGCGGCGGCGGGAGCCCAGACGGCTGACAGCAGCAGGCCCGCGGTTGCGAGGGCGGCGCCCACGCGACCCAATCGTCGTCGCGCCGGCGCTCCAGGCATGGGGTGCACGAATTCAGCCACGTTCCGTAGCTCCTCCCTCGGCCAGCCGCGATCTCCGTCGCGTGTCTCGGCGCGAAACGCAAGAATGGCGGCCCAGCGCGACCGCTGGGGCGCGCGTCGCGCGGACGACATTGCAGTTCCATCGCAGCGGCGTTCGAAAGCGTTGCGGCGAGGCACACGGCGCGAGTACGCCCAGCGTCTTCGATCCCGCGTCGCTGCAACGCGGCCGCGAGACCGTTTGTGCTAGAAAAGACCCCTGCCCTGACCCGCGCCGATGGCGGTCGGATGCGGGCCACCGAACCATCAACAACCCCGCTCGATGGTGGCCCTGACCCGTGGTGTCGACGACCTCGCACGCCCCTCGTGCAACGCTGAGTCTCGACGGGGAGTGGCAGTTCATCGCGGACCCGGAGCGGCTCTACCGCGCGGACGATTTGCCGAGCGGCGAGTCCATCCACGTCCCCGGCTGCTGGGAGGCGCAGGTCTCGCGGCCGTACCGGATCATCACGGCCTGGTACCGGCGGAGCTTCGACCTGCCGCCCGACTGGCAGGGCTCGCGCGTCGTGCTCCGCTTCGGCGCTGTCATGTATTCGTGCATCGTCTTCCTGAACGGACGCGAGATTGGCCGACACGAGGGCGGCTACACCGCGATCGAGCTCGACGCCGACGGCGCCGTCCGGTACGACGAGCCGAACGATCTCGTCGTCCGCGTCGTGAACCCGCTCAACGGCATCGAGGAGTACCCGGCGTTCTCCGTCGAGGAGGTGCTCCTCGCGCAGGAGTTCGAGCCGGACCTGCCGCTGTCCGAGGCGCCCCACGGGAAGCAGACGTGGTACTCGAGCCAGAGTGGCCTGTGGCAGTCGGTGTCGATCGACCGTCGGCCCGTGACGAGCGTTCGATCGGTACGGGTGCGACCGGACGTCCCGGGAGGCGCGGCGGACATCAGGTGGTCGCTCGACGGCGCCGGAGCGGATCCAGCGCCCGACGCGCTCCATCTCACGGTTCTCGACCCCGACGGCGCGCAGGTCGGCGCGGAGACGGTCGAGCTCCGCGGCAGCTCCTCGGGGAGCATCGGGATCCCCATCCCCGAGGCGCGTCTCTGGGACATCGGCCAGCCGAACCTGTACCGCGTCGAGGCGCGGCTCCTTCGCGGCAACGAGGTCACGGACGAGCTCGGCGTCCGCTTCGGGATGCGCCAGATCGAGACACGCGATGGCCGAATCCTCCTCAACGGGCGCGCCATCTACCTGCTCGGCGCGCTCGACCAGGACCTCTACCCCGACACGATCTCGACGCCGCCGTCCCGCGAGTACCTCGACGAGCAGGTCCGCCTCGCCCAGGAGATGGGACTCAACCTCCTCCGCTGCCACATCAAGGTCCCCGACCCGGCATATCTCGACGCCGCCGACGAGGCGGGCATCCTCGTCTGGTGCGAGCTGCCCAACTGGACGAAGTTCAGCACGACATCGGCGTCGCGCGGCCGCAACACGCTCGAGCGGATGGTCGAGACGCTCGACAACCACCCGTCGATCGTCATCTGGACGATCATCAACGAGGACTGGGGCACGCAGCTCCGGTACGAGGCGCGCGACCGGCACTGGCTGCGGGAGATGTACGACTGGCTGAAGGCGCTCGATCCGTCGCGCCTCGTCGTCGACAACTCCGCGTGCGAGACGCCGCAGACACCGAACTTCCACCTCCGCACGGACCTGGCCGACTTCCATGCCTACTTCCTGCCGCCCGACAACGCGGTGCGCTGGCGGAACATGATCGAGGACTTCTCGCGCCGACCGAACTGGCTGTGGAGCCCGCACGGCGACGCCGAGCCGCGCGGCGACGAGCCGCTCGTCCTGAGCGAGTTCGGGAGCTGGGGGCTGCCGCGTCTCGACCGGCTGATCCAGCACCATCGGCGCGAGCCGTGGTGGTTCCGGACGGGACGTCACTACTACCGCCCCACCGGGCTCGGACGACGGTTCGTCAACTACGGCCTCGACCGGATCTGGCCGACCGTCGACGACCTCGCCGAAGCGACGCAGTGGCACCAGTTCGACGGGCTCCAGTACGAGATCGGGCAGCTCCGCCGACACGACAGCGTCCAGGGCTACGTGATCACGGAGCTGACGGACGCGTACTGGGAAGCGAACGGGCTCCTCGACGCGATGCGCGGACCGAAGGCGTACCACTCGCGGCTTGCCGCGCTCAACGCGCCGGACGTCCTCGTCGCGGACCTCAGCCGTCGCGATCTGTGCAGCGCGGAGCCACTGCGCGGCGAGGTGTACCTGTCATCGTACGGACCGACCACGGGCTCCGGGCGCGTCACGTGGGAGCTGCTGATCTCCGACGGCCAGCGCGTCGCCGGCGAGCTCGCCGTCGAGTCGTGGCCGGAGGGTGGAGCGACATCCGTCGGCTGGATCGACGCGGACATCCCCGACGTCACGGATGTGTGCGACGCGCAGCTCATCCTTCGGGCGTTCGATTCGGACGGACGTCAGCGGGCGTTCGACGAGATGCGGCTGGCGGTCCTGCCGTTCAGCAGCCGCCGAACGACGCAGCCCGTCGACATAGCCGTCCACGACCCGCTCGACATCTGGGGCGTCGCCGGACGGGTCCGCGCGCTGGGTCACAACGTCGTACCGGAGAGCCGGGACGCGCTGGTCATTGCGACGGAGATCACGGATCGGCTGCGCGCCCACCTGGACGCCGGCGGTCGCGCGCTCGTCCTCGTCCGAAACCGATCCGCAATCCCGGACGACCACGATCTGACGCGCCGAATCGCGATCCACCTGCGGCGGCTCCCCCACTCCGGTTGGCCGGGCCAGCGGAGTCCGTGGGAGGGCGACTGGGTCACGAGCTGGAGCTGGATCGATCACGCCGCACTCCCCGGGCTGCCGGCACGGAACCCACTCGACTTCGCCTACGAGGAGGTCCTGCCGGACCACGTGCTGCTCGGCTACGACCCCGTGCGCCATCGCGACGAGGTGCCGGCCGGGATGTTCGTCGGCTGGGTCCACGCGCCGGCTGCCGTCGTGTGGAGCTTCCGCCAGGGACGCGGCGCAGTGACGGTGACGACGTTCCGCGTTGCACCGGAGTCCGGGCCCGTCGCCACGCTGTTGCTGGAGCGGCTGATCCAGCAGGCCGCCAGCGTCGACCGGCGTGACGGCGCGCGCGAGGGGGATGCGCGACGAGTGGCCGCGGTGCCCGAGCTCGCGGGCGCCGGGGAGCGGCGAACGCCGGCTCCGTAGGGAAGTGGCGCCGTGGCGCGGCGGCCATCCAGTGCCGCCGCGGGCGGTGCGGCGGCCCCGGTATTCACTCAGATATCAACCCCCGGAGTACAAAACGCCATTCACAGCGGCTTCGGGCCGCAAAAGTAGCCGCGAGCGGCTACTACTGGCGCGGCGACGGCCCAATTCCGTCCGTTGCATCACCCGGGTTGATATCTGGGCCTTTCCGCCTCGGTCGGGCGGCGGCCGCGCCCGCGGCGCGACGGCGAGCCGCTACGGGACCGGCTCAGGGTCGTCGTTCGGGCCGTCGACGACCGGCTTGCCGTCCTTGAACACCAGCTTGTCGATCCAGACCGACCGCTGTCCGCCGTTCGAATACCCGACGAAGTCCTTGTCCCAGGCGTGGTAGACGATCCACAGCCGGCCCTTCTCGTCGGCCACGATCGACTGATGCCCGGGGCCGCGGGCCTCCG
>DATFPL010000276.1:0-32601 GCA_035264845.1 Candidatus Limnocylindrales bacterium
GACAAGTTCCGCGTCGACATCACGCCGTACTTCATCAGCCTGATCGACCCGAACGACCCGAACGACCCGATCCGGCGCCAGGTGATCCCGTTGGGGCGTGAGCACAGCGCCTTCACCGGGATGATGGAGGACTCACTCGCCGAGGACCGCCATTCCCCGGTCCCGGGCCTCGTCCACCGCTATCCCGACCGCGTCCTGATGCTCGTCACGACGCAGTGCGCGAGCTACTGCCGCTACTGCACCCGGAGCCGGATCGTCGGCGACCCCACCCAGAACTTCAACCGCAAGGACCACGAGGCCCAGCTCGACTACCTGCGCCGGACGCCGCAGGTTCGCGACGTCCTGATCTCCGGCGGCGACGGCCTGACCCTCGCCCCGAAGCTGTTCGAGTCGATCATTCGCGGCCTTCGCGAGATCCCCCACATCGAGATCATCCGGATCGGGTTGCGCGTGCCGGTCTTCCTGCCGCAGCGGATCGACGACGAGCTGTGCGAGATGCTCGGCAAGTACCACCCGCTGTGGATCAACCTCCACTTCAACCACCCCAACGAGATCACCCCGGAGGTCAGCCGCGCGGTCGACAAGCTGACCCGGGCCGGCATCCCGGTCGGCAACCAGAGCGTCCTCCTCGCCGGAGTCAACGACTGCGTCCACATCCAGCGCGCGCTCGTCCATCGGCTGGTCGAAAACCGGATCCGGCCGTACTACCTCTACCAGTGCGACCTCGTCGAGGGCTCCGGGCACTTCCGGACGCCGGTCGGCAAGGGGCTCGAGATCATGGAGGGGCTCCGCGGCCACACCTCGGGCTACGCGATCCCGACGTTCGTCATCGATGCTCCCGGCGGTGGCGGCAAGATCCCGGTCATGCCGAACTACCTCATCTCGTACTCGGATCACAAGGTCGTGCTCCGGAACTACGAGGGCTATATCACGACGTACGAGGAGCCGCCGACGTACGACCGCCACGACTCGGCCGCCTGCGCGTACTGCGCGCAGCACCGGGCGGAACCCGGCCAGTCCGGGGTTCTCGGGCTGCTCGAGGGCGAGCGCATGTGGATCGAGCCGAAGGGCTTCGAGGAAGTACACACCCGCGGCAACACGGAGAAGCATCGCCTCCAGGACGCGTCGAAATGGGTGCCGTTCGGCGTCGGCGCGCTCGAGGGGCAGGCCGGTCGGCCGCTCCGCGTCCTCGAGTCCGGCGACGGTGAAAGCCCCGGCGCGGCGCCCGCCTACGCCCCCGGCGAGGAGCCGCGGCCACGCGACGGTGAGCCGACGGGATCCGCGCACGGCGAGCTGCTCTGAGGCAGCGGCTAACGGCCTCGAATTGAGGTAGCCACGGGTATGCCGATGCGGCGGCCACCCGATGGCACGACGACCGCCAAAACCGACTCTTCTCCTGTCGCCGGGCCATCCGGCCGTCACAGGAGATCGACATGCGAGTCCTCGGCTACCTCCTCAGCGCCGTCGTCCTCGACGGCTCGCGCGCCGGCCGTCCAGCGGTACCGGAGCCGGCCGAAGGGCTGCCGCCGATCGCGACGACGGAGGAGACGGCGGCGGCGTGGCGTCGCTGGGCGCTCGACCCGGTGACGGAACGAACAAGCGCTGGCGGCAGCGTGACCCGCCGCGCACTGCGTCGCGGGACAACGGCCTGACGGTCATCGCGCCGCTGGCGGGAACGCCACGGCCTTTTCTGTTCCCAGAGCGCTCGGCCGGCCGTACCATCGGTCGGATGGGGAGCCGGTCGAGTCCGGTCGTCGTCGGCCGGGAACGCGAGCTGGGGGTGATCGAGCGTGCCCTCGGCGCGGCAGCCGAGGGACGCCCGGTGCTGCTGCTCGTCCGTGGCGAGGCCGGGATCGGCAAGAGTCGCCTCGTCCGCGAGGCCATCGAACGCGCTCGCGCCGGCGGCTCGGCCATCCTCCACGGCTCGTGTCTCGATCTCGGCGGCGACGGCGTGCCGTATCTCCCCGTCATCGAGGCGCTTCGAGGGCTCGCCCGCGCCACGCCGCCCAGCCGGCTCGCGACGCTCCTTGGTCCCGCGCGCGACGACCTCGCGCGGCTGCTCCCGGAGCTGGCCGACGAAGACCGCGGCGTCGTCGGCGACGGCGAACCGGCGCAGCGTCGGCAATCGGGGATCGACCGCGCTCGGCTGTTCGAGCGGTTCATCGGGCTTCTCGGCCGCCTTGGCGAGAACGCGCCCGTCGTCGCGGTCGTCGAGGACGTGCAGTGGATCGATCCGGCGACGCGCGACCTCGTGACGTTCCTCGTCCGGAATGTCACGACCGAGCCGCTCGTCGCGATCCTCACCTGCCGCACGGATGACCTCGCCCGCGGCCATCCGGCCGTCACCTGGCTCGCGGAGATGGGCCGCGCTCCCGGCGCCGTTCGGATCGATATGCGACGGCTCACCCGGGCCGATGTGGCGGCCCAGCTCGAGGCGATCGGCGGCGGCCCGGTCGCGGAAGCGGTCGTCGATGCGATCTGGAGTCGGTCCGAGGGTCTGCCGCTCTTCGCGGAGGAGCTGTTCGCGACCGCCGACGAGCCGGAAGGCGGACCGCTCCCGTCGCTCGTCGACGTCCTGCTGGGACGTGTGGCGTCGCTCGATCGCGACACTCTCGGGATCGTCGAGGCGCTCGCCGTCGCGGGCCGTCCCGTCGACGAGCGGATCATCGCGGCCGTCGTGGAGCGCAGCGAGCGCGAAGTGGGCGTCGCGCTTCGCGAGGCCGCTTCGCGCGGCGTCCTCGTCGCCCAGCCCGACGACCGCTACGCGTTCCGCCACGAGTTGTTGCGCTCCGTCGTGGAGCTCGGCGTCTCCGCGGCAGAGCGGCGCGACCTGCACGAGCGCTTCGCACGCACGATCGAGGATCGTCCGGAGCTCGCCGACGCCGGCGCATCAGGCGCGCCCGCGGAGCTGGCGCGCCACTGGGCGGCTGCCGACCGTCCCGTCGAGGCGTACCGCGCGGCGCTGACGGCAGCCGAGGCCGCGGAAGGCGTCCACGCGTTCGAGGAAGCGCTCCGCCTCCGCGAACGCGCCATCGCGCTCGAGGCGTCGCTCCCGCCCGACGCCGCGCCGGACGTCTCGGCGCGGATGGACTCGCGCCGCCGGGCCGCCGACGACGCGGATCTCGCCGGGAAGTTCGCGCGCGCGATCGAGCTCGCCGCGGAGGCGCTCTCGCTCGTCGACGCGTCCGCCGATCCCGCGACCGCGGCGACGCTCCACTCGCGGCTCGGCTACCTCACGTGGGCGAGTGGCGACGGCGAGGCTGCGCTGTCGGAGCATCGCGAGGCGGTGCGTCTCGTCCCGGTCGACCCGCCGTCGACGGAGCGAGCCCGCGTCCTCGGTGCATACGGCGGAGCACTGATGGGTTTGGGCCGCTGGGCGGAATCGCGCGAGGTCTGCGAGGCGGCGGTGGACTGCGCCGTCAAGGCCGGCGCGCGTGCGGAGGAGAGCCGGGCGCGCAACATGCTCGGGTCGGATCTCGTGGCGATGGGGGAGATCGACGCCGGCCTCCGGGAGCTCACCCGGTCACGCGAGCTTGCCGAGGCCGGACCGCCCGAGCTCCTCGTTGTGACGAGCCATAACCTCGCGCTGAACCTGCTGGCGGCGGATCGGCTCGACGAGGCGCTCGCCGCCGCGACCGCGGCCCAGACGGCGGCCCGCGCGACGGGCCTCGAGCGCCGGTACGGCCTCGACCTCGCCGCGCTCGCCGGCGATGTCCTGTTCCGGCTGGGTCGGTGGGACGAGGCGGACGCCGTTACGACCGACGGCCTCGCCCTGGATCAGCGCGGCCTCGGAACCACGTATCTGGCCGCTGTCCGGGCGAGGCTCGTCGCGGCGCGCGGAGATGCGACGGAAGCGGCTCGGCGGCTTGCCGCGATCGACTTGCCCGCGCTTGAGCCTGACGTCGCCGCGTTCGTCGCGGCTGTCGAGGCGGAGGCGAACCTCGCGACGGGCGACGCGTCCGGCGCGCTTACCGCCGCGGAGCGCGGGATGTCGCACCTCGAGGGCCTCGACGACGTCCTGTGGGGCAGTCCGCTCGTCGCGCTCGCGATGCGCGCTTTCGCCGAGCTCGCCGAAACCGCCCACGCCGGACACGACGACGCGCGCGTCGACGAGGCGGAGCGGCGAGCCGAGCCGTTCATCGCGATCCTTGGGCCGCTCGCGGGACGGGCCGTGACGCCGAGCTCACGGGCGTGGGCCGCCACCGCGGCCGCGGAGCTGACGAGGGCACGCCGTCGCCCCGACGTCGCGGCGTGGGGAGCGGCGGCGGATGCGTGGGACGCGGTGCCGAGTCCGCCGGAGGCGGCGTACGCGCGGTACCGCGGCGCGGAGACAGCGCTCCGGGCGAGCGGCGTCAAGGCCGATGTGGGCGCGACCCTTCGAGATGCTTATCACATCGCCGTCGTGCTCCGCGCGCGGCCGCTCGTCGCGGACATCGAGGCGGTCGCCCGACGTGCCCGGATCGCGCTTGCGGACGACCGGCGCGTCGAGGCGGGCGCGGAGGCCGCGCCTCCCGTCGACCAGCGGCGCGCCGCGGACCCGCGCGCATCACGCCTGTCGTCGCGGGAGATCGAGGTCCTTCGCCTTGTCGCGGCCGGGAGATCGAACGGTCAGATCGCGGACGAGCTGTTCATCACCCGCAAGACGGCGGGCGTCCACGTGACCCACATCCTCGACAAGCTCGGCGTGTCGAACCGGGTCGAGGCGGCGATGGCGGCCGCGCGGCTCGGCATCGCCGACACGGGCGACGCACAGGACAGCTAGCGAGACTGCCCGCTTCCGACGGTCACGACGGTCGTGACCTGGATCGGCACCTTCCCCTCCCGCGGCGTGCCGACGAAGATCTCGTCTATCTGGCGCCCCGCCGAGCGCAGCTCCTTCAGACAGTCGCGCAGCGCACCGACGCGGTCGTCGACCTCGCACATGTACGGCTCGACGACGCGGACACGCTTGTAGCCCTTCTCGCGCAACATCGCCGCGCACTGCTGCGCCCGATGCTCGTCGACATCGCCGTCGCGGTCGTCGTCGACCGCGAACGTGAACTCGCCGCCCGTCTCGATGCCCGCGCCACCCGCCATCCGCAGGTTGTAGCGCTCGTCCGCGAGGAGCTCGAGGAGGCCGAGCAGGGCGCCCTCGCGGACCTCGAACGGGTCGATCTCGACCGGCACGATCGCCATCGCGCCGCTGCCGTCGTTCGTCGACGACGGACTCGAAAGGACCAACTTGATCTGCTGGTGCATCGCCGTCCTCCACCGACCTGCCGTGCCGCCGGTCACCTCTGGCGGTCGCCGCAGGGACGCATCCTACGCCCGGCTGCAAGTCGCCCGGCACCGGAGTGGACGCACATCACCGGCCCGGCGCCCTCCCGCGCCGGCCGGTGGTGTGTCCACGTCACGCGTTCGCGCCGGCGACGCGCGTGCCGCTGCCGAGCGCGCCACCCGTCGTCCGCGGTCCGAAGATCCGGACGCGCAGTCGGTAGGCGACCTTCGCCATGTCGATCGTCCGTGACCGATCGACCGCCGCGCCTCGTGCGAGGCGCTCGCGCGCCGCGTATTCCAGCTCCTCGGCGATCTTGATCCGTACCAGTTCGCTGATCATTGCCTGATGCATCTCGGTGCTCCCGTTCCGCTTTCTCGCCGACGCTCGTCGACCTGGGATCACCGTAGGAGCCCGGCGGATCGGCGCCATCGGGCAGCGAGGCAAGACCCGACGCGTGGCGTGCCTCAAAGATGCCCGGCGCTCGTAGCCGCGTGCCTTATGCGGGCAGCGGCGCCTGTCAAGCGGACGTGGGCTAGTTGCGTCGCCCGGCGAAGATCGCGACGACCTGCTTCACCTCGCCGGCGTCGTGGCCGTCGGGCCGCTCGTCGAGATAGCGACCAAGGCACGAGATCGCATCCGTGAACCGGCCCATCCTGCCGAGCAGCAGGCCGCGATCGCGCTCGTGGTCGGGATCGGTCGGCTCGACGACGGAAAGCAGGTCGACGGCACCGAGTGCCGCTGCCCAGTCTCGCCGCGCGAGGTGGACCGACCGGAGGTTGCGGAGCATCCGGGCGAGGATCTCGCGCTTGCCCGTTGGACGCAGCATCGCGGCGTGGAAGAGGACGCCGTCGCCGACGGACTCACGGATCAGCGCCTGGCAGTCGTCGGGCGTCAGCGCGCGGCCGCGGCCCGCCGGATCGATCAACAGGCCCCGCGGTCCACCGACGATGAAGTGCCCCGGCAGCCCGATGCCGTGCAGGCGCAGCCCGATCCGCCACGCCACCTCCAGCTCGACGACCGCCAGGGTGATCGGGAGCCCGATGCGGCGCACGACCACGCGGTCGAGCTGGCTGTTTCGCGGGTCGTGGTACTCGTTCGCGGTTGGGCTCCGGAAGCTCGCCTCGCGATAGAGGACGTCGTGAAGGCGGGCGACGATTCGATCGGTCGGATCGCCGAGATCGAGCCGGAGGCGGACCCGCTCCGCCAGTCGTTCGAGGATCTCCAGCGTCTCGTCCGGATCGAGCTCTGGGCGGCCATCCGCGGCGATGCAGAGCGCGCCCGACGCGAGGTCGATCTCCGGCTCGGGACGGGCGACGATCCGCGCGAATCGGGCGCGGTTTGCGGCACGAGCCGTCTCGTTCGGGAGCATCAGCGGATATTAGGGCGCACGGCGAAATCACGGCCCGCGAAAGCGGATCAGCGGGCCGGGCCCCGGGGGGTTTGGCCACGCCGGAGTCCGGTGGTAGGCTTCGCGCTCAATCCCTAGTGAACTACTCGGAGATGCGTCTCCACGTGACCGATATCCGAACCGCAACGCCCGGCCTCGGTGCTTTGCGACAGCCGCCGGACGGCCTGCCGGACCCGAACATCCAGCCGCCCACGATCGCGGAGAGCGGCGATCCGTTCACGGCGCTGCGCGTAATCACGCTGCTCGCCCGGGTCGAGCGCGGCCGCCCACTTCGCGTGGCCGACATCGTCGATCGTCTCAACGCGACGTATCTCGACTGGATCTTCCCGTCGGCCGTCGTCGCGGACGTCGCGCTCCAGCTCCAGGCGAACTGGATGGCCGACTACCGGAACACGTCCGGCGTCGTCGTCGAGGACGGAGCGTACGGCGCGACGATCGCGATCGAGGACACGCCGCGAGTCGATCCGTGGATCGTCAGGCAGGCCCAGCGCGAGGCGGTCGCCGCGCTCGAGCGCCTCGCCGAGTTCAGCCGCCGCGATCGGACGACGTCCGATGGCTGACGTGAAGCCTGCACTGACCCACCTCGCAGGCTGCTCGTGCGCGTGTCCCCGGCGGGCCCGATCGACCGATCGGCGACCCGCGACGCACGCCAACCCGCAGCTTTCGTAACGCACACATCCAGGAGAGCAATCGCATGACCGTCACCGGATACGCCACCGACGTCCTTGTCGACGCGGATTGGGCCAGGAGCCATCTCGACGACGCCAACGTCCGCTTCGTCGAGGTCGACGTCGACACGACGGCGTACGAGCAGAGCCACATCCCGGGCGCCGTCGGGTGGAACTGGACGAGCCAGCTCGCCGACGGAATTCGCCGCGACATCGCGTCGCGCGAAGAGTTCTCCGAGCTGCTCCAGTCGTCGGGCATCGGGCCCGAGACGACCGTCGTGCTGTACGGCGACAACAACAACTGGTTCGCCGCGTGGGCGTACTGGCAGCTGAAGCTGTTCGGGCACGGCGACGTCCGAATCCTCAACGGCGGCCGGAAGTTCTGGCTCGACAACGGCCTCCCGCTGTCGACGGACGTGCCGCAGTACGACCGAACGTCATACCAGCTGCCCGAGCCCGACTTCGCGCTGCGCGCGTTCCGCGACGACATCCTGCCGCGGATCGGGGACTCGAGCCTCGCGCTCGTCGACGTCCGCTCGCCGGCCGAGTTCAACGGCGAGATCATCGCGCCGCCAGGCATGAGCGAGAGCGCACAGCGACCCGGCCACATCCCGGGCGCAGCGTCGATCCCCTGGGCCCAGACGGTCCGTGAGGACGGCACGTTCAAGAGCCGCGAGGAGCTCGAGTCGCTCTACGAGGCGAAGGGCATCACGCCCGACAAGGACGTCATCGCCTATTGCCGGATCGGAGAGCGGAGCTCGCATTCGTGGTTCGTCCTCCACGAGCTGCTCGGCTACAAGCGGGTCCGCAACTACGACGGCAGCTGGACCGAGTGGGGCAGCATGGTCGGCGTGCCGATCGAGAAGCCCGCAGCCGTCGCCGTCGCCTGACGGGTCCTCATCCGGGTACGGAACGGGATCGCGCCGAGCGCGGCCTCGTTTTCGATTTCCCCTAGCGGCGACCGTACTTCGCCATGACCTCGAGGAGGCGGTCCTTCGGCAGCGCGTGCGCAGTGAGACCGTCGCGGCCGGTCATCGTTTCGGCGGCGACGAGGGCGTTGACGATTGCCTCTTCGGTCGCCTCGACGGTCGCCTCGAACAGCGGGTCGAGCGCGTAGTCGGTGACGGTTCGGACGGTCGTCACCAGGTCGCCGAGCGGCTCGATCTCCGGTTGCGGGATCGCGCGATTGCCGGTCGAGAAGCAGAGGAACAGGTCGCCGGACGTCGTCGCGCCCACGCCGCCGGCGCGCGCGAGCCCGAGACCCGCGCGCTGCGCGATGCGAGTGCACTGCCCGGGCAGAAGCGGCGCATCGGTCGCGACGACGATGATGATCGAGCCCGCGCCCGCGCGACCTGGGGACGCCCGCCGGCGGTCGCGATACGGCGACGGCACCTCGGAGGTCGGAATCTCCCTGCCGACCGGTACACCATCGACGCGGAGCAACCCTCGGCGCCCGTAGTTCGCCTGGACCAGGACTCCCACGGTCCAACCGCCCCGATCCTCGGGCAGACGCCGCGACGACGTCCCGACGCCGCCCTTGAACTCGTGGCAGATCATCCCGGTCCCCCCGCCGACCCCGCCTTCCGGGACGGGCCCTGGCGCGGACGCCGCGAGCGCGGCGTCGACGTGCTCTGGGCGAACGTGGAAGCCGTTGATGTCGTTGAGCGTCCCGTCGTACGTCTCGCCGACGACGGGCAGCGACCAGAACTCCGCGCCGACCGCGTGTGCCCGCGCCGCGTGCGCGATGAGCGCGTCGCGGACGACCCCGACCGAGTGCGTGTTCGTGATCGCGATCGCGCCCGCGAGCAGCCCGGTCTCGCGGATCCATTCGAGCCCCGTCAGCTCGCCGTTGCCGTTGAGCGTGTGCGCTCCAGCGAACACGGGCTCCGTCCAGACGTCGCCTTCGTGCGGCACGATCACGGTCAGGCCCGTCCGAACCGGACCGTCGCCGACGACGAGCGGGCCGTCGCCGCGGACGATCGTGGCGTGGCCGACCCGAACACCCGGTACGTCCGTGATCGCGTTCAGCGGCCCGGGCGCCCCCTCGCCGATCGCGATGCCTAGGTCGCGCGCTCGCACGAGTGCCTCCGGGACGTGGCGGCGGCGAGCCGCGGACGTCCAGCCGGCGGACTCGCGTCGGCGTGGGCGTTGCGCCGACCGCCCTATCATCGCCCGATGATCGAGACTCGCGAGGGCCGATCCGCAACGCGCGCCGCCTCCCGCGTCGCCGGCGCGCGGCGGCGGGACGCTCGCTCCGCGGCACCCGGACTGTGGCTCGAGCGCCTGCCCGTCATCGACGGCCACTCGGCTGCCGACGTAGCGGAGCGGTTCCGGGACCTGCCGGGTCTGGCGCTCCTCGAGAGCGGGCGGCGCGGCCGCAACTCGCGCTGGTCGTTTCTCTCCGCGGATCCGCTCGTCGTCCTCGACGCACCCGCAACCGGGAATGACCCGTTCGCGACCGCGCGCGCGCACCTCGCGCGGCTGGACGCATCGCGACTACGGACCGGTGCTCCACCGTTCGCGGGTGGGCTGATTGGATACCTGTCCTACGACCTGGGCCGCGCGTTCGAACGGCTGCCCGACATCGCGCCCGACGACCAGGGCCTGCCGCTTCTTCGCCTCGGCCTTCACGACTGGGTCATCGCGTGGGATCGCCGGACGGGGGATGCGTGGCTCGCGGGACGTGCGGTGGACGGCGACGGATCGCGGCTCGAGTCGCGCCTGGCTGCCGTTCGGGAGCGCGTCGCGGCGACGGGATCGGTCGTCGCGGATGCGTCCGACGACCTGGCGTTCGTTTCGAACCTTTCGCGCGCCGAGTACGAGCGCGGCGTCGAGGCCGTCCGGGCGGCGATCGAGCGCGGCGAGATCTACCAGGCGAACCTCACCCGCCGCCTCGAGGCGGCGTTCGATCGCGATCCGTGGCCGCTCTACCGGCGGCTTCGGGCGGGCGATCCGGCGCAGTTCGGCGCGTATCTCGACCTGGGACACGGACCGCGTGGAGCCGCGCCGCGCGCGATCCTGTCGGCCTCGCCGGAGCCGTTTCTCGCCGTGGACGGACGTGGGCACGTTCGGACCGATCCGATCAAGGGCACGCGGCCGCGAGGCCGGGCGCCCGTCGAGGACCGCGCCCTCGCGCGCGAGCTGCTCGCGAGCGCGAAAGACCGCGCGGAGAACGTGATGATCGTGGACGTGCTCCGCAACGACCTCGGGCGGGTGTGCCAGCCAGGGTCGGTTCGCGTGCCCCGGCTGTGCCGGCTCGAGCGAACCGCTGCCGTCCAGCACCTCGTCTCCACCGTCACGGGCGACCTGCGAACGGGCTGCGGTCCCTTCGAGGTCCTTGCCTCGAGCTTTCCCGGTGGCTCGATCACCGGAGCGCCGAAGATCCGGGCCATGCAGCTGCTCGAGACGCTCGAGCCAGTGCGTCGCGGGCCGTACACGGGCGCACTTGGATGGATCGGGCCGGACGGCGCGATGGCGACGAGCATCCTCATCCGAACGCTCGTCGCCGACGGTCTTCGCCTGACGCTACACGTCGGCGGAGGGATCACCTGGGGCAGCGATCCAGCGGCCGAATGGGACGAGACGGTCGCGAAAGCCGCAGGCCCCCTCCGCGCGATCGGCGGCCGCGAGGTCGAGGCGTCGGAAGCGTGACCGCGTCGACGCCGCAGACGCCGCGGCACGTCTGGGTCGACGGGGAGCTGCTTCCCGCAGACGCGCCACATGTCTCCGCGTTCGACCGCGGCTTCCAGCTCGGTGACGGGATCTTCGAGACGCTCCGCGCCCGCGGCGGTCGCGTCACCGAGCTCGACGCGCACCTCGACCGGCTGCGCCGATCCGCCGCCGGGCTCTCGATCGCGCTGGCGGGCGACGCCGCGCCGTCGGTGGCGTCGGGGATCCAGGCGCTGCTCGAGGCGGAGGGGCTCGCCGGCGAGGACGGCGACGCCGCGATCCGAATCACCGTCAGTCGCGGCCGCTTCACCGGCCGCGGCCTCCTCCCGACGGACGACCCCACGCCAACGATCGTCGTCCAGGCCTGGCCCGTCGTGCCGCCGCCGCCCGGCCATCTCGAGCGCGGTCTCCACCTCGTCGCGAGCACCGTTCGTCGCGACCCGTCCAACCCGCTCGCCGCACTCAAGACGACGAGCCGCGCGGACTTCGTGTTTGCCCGGATCGAGGCGCGCGCCGCGGGTGCCGACGACGCCCTGTTCCTGACGATCGACGGGTTCCTGTCCGAAGCCACGACGGCGAATGTCTTCGTCGTCCGTGGCCGGTCGCTCGCTACGCCGTCGCTCGACTGCGCGATCCTCGCCGGCACGACGCGGGAATGGATTCTGGCCTGGGCGCGCGGCGCCGGGCTCGACGCGAAGGAGGCGCGGCTTCGGGCCGAGGACCTCGCGGCCGCGGACGAGGTGTTCCTGTCGAGCAGTGTCGCGGGGATCCTCCCGGTCACGCGGTTCGCGGGCCGAGCGATCGGCAAAGGCGCGCCCGGGCCATGGACCGCGGCTGCGCGCGAAGCGCGCGAGGCGTTCATCGGCGGCGAGTCGTCGCCGCCTCGCGCGGCGGCGGGCGGGAGCCACGGCGGATGACCCGCGACGAGCTCATCGCCCGGACGCGGCAGCTCGTCGACGAGGGCGAGCGCCTGCGGGCCAACCCGTCGCTCCAGGCGCTGCAGGTGTGGCTCCAGCTTTCGGACGCGCTCCTCGCCGAGGCGTGGGGCAGCATGGACCGCTACCACCTCGCGTGGCTCATGGTCGGCAAGCCGAAGGGCATCGTCCGCGGGCGCGCCATGAGCCCCGACGAGGAGGCGGCGTACGTCGGTGAGGTCGCGGAGCAGAAGACAGCGGCCCTCCGAATGAGCCTCGACGCCGTCGACCGGCAGGGCATGCCGTTCGTGGGCGAGAGCGGCGGCGTCGCGCCCGGGACGACGCCACGCGGAAGCGTCGACCGGGCGCCGCATCGCTCCGGGTTGCCTCGGGATGGCGGCCTCGCCGAGCGGGTCGCGGAGGCGCGCCGGTCGGCGGATGAGCACCGCGACCATGACGCGCCGCGAGCCCCGCGTCCGGAGCGGATGCAGCGTTGAGCGCGGTCACTCCGGCGGTCGGCGGCACGAGGACGGTCCCGGTCCCGGATCGGATCGCGCGCGACTATCTCCTCCTCGCGCTGCGCCTCGACCAGCACATTCCGGGCCTCGTCGACGGCTACTTCGGGCCGGCCGACCTGAAGGCTTCGGTCGACCTCGACCGCGTGCCCGCGCCCGCGCGGCTTGCCGCCGACGCGGACGCGCTTCGAGACGACGTGGAGCGCGAAATCGAGGACGAGGGTCGCCGTCGCTGGCTCGACGCCCAGCTCGTTGCGCTTCGGACGCAGGCGACCGCGCTCGCCGGGGAGACGTTGCCGTACGTCGAGCACGTCACGCGCTGCTTCGATCGGGCACCGCGGCGTCGCGACGAGGACGTGTTCGACGACGCCCTCGCCGCGCTCGACGAGCTGCTGCCCGGCGAGGGCTCCGTCGCCGACCGCGGCGCGGCGTGGGACGCGCGCTTCCGGGTCGCGCCCGACCGTCTGCACGGAGTCGTCGAGTGGCTCGTCGCCACCTATCGGTCACGGGCCGCGCGGCTATTCGGCCTCCCGAAGGGCGAGGACCTCCGCGTCGAGCTGGTGAGGAACCAGCCGTGGAGCGGCTACAACTGGTACGACGGCGGGCTGCGGTCGCGTGTCCAGCTCAACCTCGACCTGCCGATCGACGTCACCCGCCTCATCACGACCGTTGCGCACGAGACGTATCCGGGACATCACCTCGAGCACGTCCTCAAGGAGGCCGACGCCGTCCTGTCGCGGGGCCGACTCGAGTCGAGCGTCCTCCTCATCAACACGCCCGAGTGCCTGATCAGCGAAGGCCTGGCCGAGCTGGGCGTCGACTTTGCCGTACCGCCGGACGAGCGGGCCGACCTCCACGTCGAGCTGTACGAGCGAGCCGGCCTCGACGTGGCGACGGACAAGGCCGCCGCGCGCGAAGCCGCCGAGCGATCCGCCGCGATGTGGGCGCCGCGGGCGGCGCTCGGCGGGTTGAGCACGAACGCGGCGCTCATGCGCCATGTCGACGGCGCCGGCCACGGCGAGGTACTCGACTATCTCCGCGCCCGCAGCTTCGATCCGTCGACCGCGGAGAAGCGCCTCGAGTTCATCGAGCACTCGCTGTGGCGGACGTACGTGTTCGTGTACGACGAGGGAGAGGCGCTGCTCCGCGAGTGGCTCGAGGCGGATTTGGCCGCCGACACGCCGGCGCGGTTCAGGAGACTCCTGCTCGAACCGCTGACCCCCGGTGCGATCGCCCGCGAAATCGCCGGGACGGCGGCCGGAGCGGAGCGCGGCGGCGCTGCCCGCTAGGGTGTGGCGACGTTGAGCGACCTCGTGAGCTCCGTCCCGTCGCCGGACGTGTGGTAGCACAACACGCTGCGGTCGCCGCCCTTCCAGCCTTCCGGGTTCGGATAGAAGTAGCCGCCCAGGAGGCTCCGCTGCGCTCTCGTCGTCAGCGGGCCGTCCACGCAGCGACGATCGCGGCCACCGCGAGCTCGAGAGGGACGAGCGCGCCATATGTCTGGGCGAGGTACTCGACGATCCCGAGCGCGCCGCCTTCCGATCGGGCGTAGACCCAGATCAGCACCTGGGCGACGGCGACGGCGCCGACGGACAGCGCTGCGGCCGCGGAACCCCTGCGACCCGGGCGTTCGAACGAGGCGCCCGCGCCGGCGCGCAGCGCGAGGCCGGTCGCCCGGCCGACGGCGGCCGCGACGACGACCAGCCCGACGCTCAGTGCAAGGACTGCCGCGAGCGCGACGAGCACGGCGGTGCCCGCGACCGCGGCCGCGGCTCCCCACGCCACTGCCCGCGCCGCGGAGCCCCCGTCCGGCGGCGCGTGACCGTCCTCCGCGACGTACCGCTCCCCGGGGGCGCGGTCGAGCTGCCCCGCGCGCGGTCGCCGCTCGCCGGGTTCGATCGGATCCGACACCCGGAGATCGTAGCGGGGCGCCGGGCGGCTCCCGCGACGAGGCTCCACGGGCCACGGTAGACTCGAACCCGTGAGCCATCCAAGCCTCGGCGAAGCGCCGCGCGACATGACGGCCGGCTTCCCCGCCGCCGCCGAGCGGATCCGCGCCGCGCGCTCTCGTCTGGGTGCCCGGGCGCTCGAGGTCGCGCTGGAGCGCGACCCGTCGATCGCCGACCGCCATGGCGAGCTCGGTTTGCGCAAGCTCCTGCGGGACACGGAGCCGCTCATCGACCGGGTCGCGATCGCCGTCGCGTCGAACGATCGGACCGCCGTTTCGTCGTACGCGGACTGGGTGGCGCCGCTCTATCGCCGCCGCCGCGTCCCGCTCGACGACCTCGTCCATCTCTGCCACGGCCTCAAGGCGGCCGTGCCGTCGATGCTTTCGCCGGAGGAGCTGACCGTCGCCGAGCAGGCGCTCGACGAGGCGATCCGCGTCTTCCTCTGGAACCGCCGGATCGCCGGCGACGCCCGGAAGCGGAATCGCCTCCTGAATGCGATCTACAAGGGCGCCTGAGTGACGATCAAGTGGGTCAAGGTCGACCCACTCGTGATGAACGGCGAGCCGTTCTGCTACGGCTCCCGGCTCACCGTGCGCCAGCTCCTCGAGCTGCGCCGCAGCGGCCGCGCCCTCGCCGACATCCTCAAGGACCACCCCGAGCTCCGGACCGTCGGCGTCGCCGCGGCGTTCACGTTCGCGGCCGCGAACCGGGACCGGTACGCGGAGTTCTTCGAGCGCGACGGATCGCTCGTCGGGCCTGGCTATTCGGCGGAGGAGGCCGCCGGCCTGCCGCAGCAGTACCGGGTCCCGGGAGTGGTCGTCGAGGCCGCCGCGGCGTCGAGGGCCCGCACCCGGCGCTGAACGGCCGTTCGACGGGCCGGTGGTAGGCTGAGCGGAGTGACCACTCCGGAGAAGCCCTCGCGATGACCGATACGACGACCAACCCGACGACGAAGCCCGATTCCGCGCCCGAGACGGCCGCGGCGGCGGCGCAGGATGGCGCTCCCGCCCCCTTCGACGCTGAGCGCCGCGCCACCGAGCTCGCGATCCTCGACGCCCTCCGTGCGGTCGTCGACCCCGAGATCGGGATGAATGTTGTCGAGCTCGCGCTGATCAAGCAGATCCTGCTCGGCAAGGACGAGACCGAGATCAAGATGATCCTCACGACGCCCTTCTGCCCGTACGCCGGGTCGATGATCCAGCAGGTCAAGGAGCAGGCGGAATCCGTCGTCGAGCACGACGTCAAGGTCACGCTCCTGGCCGAGCGGTGGGACCCCCGCGACGCAGGCCTGATGTGGTGACCTCGCCCGGTCATGCGGCCCGTGGCGGCGTTCGCGGCTCCGCGCGCTCGCTCACGCACGTTCAGGTGCGCTCGCTCTCGTGCTCGCCGCGGCCTTGCCACGGGCGCGCCTGACCGGGCGAGGACGAGTGGCAATACGACGTCGTTCCGAGTCCGCCGTGGCAACCGGGCGGGGTGACGACGGGTCCACGGGGCTCCTCTTCGGCGGCGACCGGATTCAGAAGGACGACGCCAGGACAGAGGCCTACGGCACGATCGACGAGGCCGTCGCCGCCCTGGGGCTCGCCCGCGCGCAGCTGAATCTCAAGGCCGAGCGCGACGGCGTCTCCCCGGGCCTCGCGGATCTCGGCGCGATCGTCCTGCGGCTCCAGCGCGAGCTGTTCGTCGCGGCCTCGGAGCTCGCGACGAACCGCGACGCCTGGGATCGCCTCCTCGACGGCACGACGCGCGTCTCGCGGGAGATGGTCGAAGGCCTCGATTCCCTCCTTGCCGAGGCCGAGAGCCGAGTCGACATGCCGCGCGAGTTCGTCGTCCCAGGGGAGACGCCGACGAGCGCCGCGCTTGAGCTGGCCCGCACGATCCTTCGCCGCGCCGAGCGCCGGGCGGTGTCGCTCCAGCGGGACGGATTGATTCCGGGACCCCATTTGCTACCGTATCTGAACCGGTTCGCCGACCTCCTCTGGGTCCTCGCCAGGGCCGCGGAGCAGGCGGAGGCCCGATCGGCTACGCCGTCACGTACCTCGCGCCGCCGGCCGAGTGGCGGCGCATCGAACAGGAGCGCACGACCATGACCTGGAATCCCGCCGACCGCATCCCGCGGGACACGACGCGAACGACGACGGTGCTGCCTGCGCTGCTCGCCCAGGCGTTCCTCTGGATGTTCGCCGGTCTGCTGCTCACTGCCGCGATCGCAGCGGTCGTCCAGACGAACACCCAGCTGCTCGCGTTCGCCGAGCGAAGCTTCATGCCCCTGCTCATCGGGCAGCTCGTACTGGTCTTTGCCATCGGGCTTGGGATCAACCGCCTCGGCGCCACGGCCGCGCTCGGGCTGTTCTTCGTCTACGCGGCATCGCTTGGGCTGACGGTCGGGCTGATCGTGTCGGCCTACACGTCCTCGTCGGTCGTCACGGCGTTCCTCAGCGCCGCGGCGATGTTCGGCGGGGCGGCACTCTACGGCGCGACGACGAAGCGGTCCCTGATCGGCATCGGCGGCTTCCTGTCGATGGCGCTCATCGGCCTCATCGTCGCGATGCTCGTCAACATCTTCCTGCCGAGCGGCCCGCTGGGGCTCCTCATTTCCGTCGTCGGCGTCGTCATCTTCACCGCGCTCACCGCGTACAACGTCCAGCGGATCCAGGCCGGCGACCTCGTCGCCCGATACGGAACGGTCGAGAAGGCCGCGGTTATCGGCGCCCTGTCGCTGTACCTCGACTTCGTCAACATCTTTCTGTTTCTGCTCCGCATCTTCGGCAGCCGCCGCTAAACGCGGCCGTCGACGAGGTCGGCCACCGAATCGAGTATCGCGTCGGCGTACGGCGCAAGCGCCGACCTCGCGCTGACGCCCGTCAGGACGCCGATCGTCCGAGCGGCCCCCGCTGCCCGGCCCATCTCGAGGTCGGCCGCCGAATCCCCGACGACGGCGGTGCGGGCCGGCGGCACACCGAGCAATTCGCAGATATGGAGCACGGCATCGGGCGCGGGCTTCCGCGCGAGCCCGTCGTCGGCGCCGACGATCGCATCCACGAGGTCCCCGACCCCCAGCGCCTGAAGCGTCGCGGCCGTCGGGGCGTGGTCGTCGGATGTCGCGACCGCTGTCCGGATTCCGTGAGTGCGCAACGACGCGAAGAGGGCGGCGAGGTCCGTGACCGCGCGCGCCGCGGCGACGGGATCCGGGATGAACCACGCGTCGTCGACCGCGGACTCCGCTGCGTCGCGTGGCAGCCCGGCGCGCTCGACCACGTCGACGGTCGCGGCGCGAAGGTCCGCCATCGGCAGGATCGCCAGCGGGCGGCCGGCGATCGTTCGGCCGCCCGCTCGGTCGAAACCGAGCTCGGCGTCGATTCGCGGCGCGAGCGGGAGGCGTGCGACGGCCTCGAGCCGCCGCGTGAGCTCGAGGACCCACGGGGTCCACATCGCGTCGAAATCGATGAGGGTGCCGTCCTTGTCGAAGACGACGAGTTCGATGCCGGCGAGGAGGTCACCTCGGCCCGACGGCCGCGCGGCGGTCACGCCGGGACGAGGGACTCCGCTTCTGACGCTGTGGGTGCCTCGGCGAGCACGAGCGTCGCCTCGGGCGCGAACGAAACCGCGACGTCCTGGCCGACTGGCGGCAATGTGAGGTTGGGGTCGTTGAACGTGTCGAGCGACAGCGACGCAGTCCCGCGTCCCAGACCGATCCGAATTCGGACGATCGAGCCGAGGAAGCTGATGTCCTCGATCGGGCCGCGAAGCCGGTTGGCCGCCGCCGACCCATCGCCGAGCGTGATGCTTTCCGGTCGCAACGCGACCGACACGAGGTCGCCGACCGGCGCCTTGACGGATCGCGCCGCCTTCACCCGCTGGCCCTCGATCTCGAGGCCGCCGCCGGACGGGTCGACGACCTTCGCGTTCAGCAGGTTGAGGGTGCCGACGAACGAGGCGACGAACGACGTCGCCGGGAAGTTGTAGATCTCCGACGGGGTTCCGATCTGCTCGATCCGTCCTTCGCTCATGACGACGACGCGGTCCGACAGGGACAGCGCTTCTTCCTGATCGTGGGTGACGTAGACCGTCGTGATCCCGAGCTGCCGCTGGATCGACCGGATCTCCTTCCGCAGCGAGACCCGGATCTTCGCGTCGAGGGCGGAAAGCGGCTCGTCGAGGAGGAGCACCTGCGGCTCGATCGCCAACGCGCGGGCGAGGGCGACGCGCTGCTGCTGGCCGCCGGACAGCTGGTACGGATACCGTCCGCCGCGGCCATCGAGGTGGATCATCGAGAGGAGCTCCGTCGCGCGCTTCTCGATTGCGGCCTTCGGGCGCTTGCGGACCTTGAGCCCGAACCCGATGTTGTCCGCGACCGTCATGTTCGGGAACAGCGCGTACGACTGGAACACCATCCCGACGTTGCGCCGGTTGGGCGGCCGATCCGTGACGTCGACGCCGTCGACGCTGATCCGGCCCGCCGTCGGATACTCGAAGCCCGCGATCATTCGCAGGGTCGTCGTCTTGCCGCAGCCGCTGGGGCCCAGGAACGAGACGAACTCGCCGCGTTCGGCCTGGAGGTTGAAGTCCTCGACGGCGAGCGTGCCGGCGAACTGCTTCTGGACGCCGGAGAGCTCGAGGAACGCCATCGTCTTGCCTTCTCCTACCGTGCGCCGGCGACCTGGATGCGCTGTTGCGAGTTGCGGCCGAGGAATGCGATGACGCCCATGGCGGCCCACGTCAGCCCGAAGCTGATGAGCGAGACGGCCGCCGGCTCGTAGGCCCGGTTCTGGCCGAGGACCGACAGATACGGACCGAATGCGGGGCGAACGAGGAACGTCGCGATCGTGAACTCCCCGATCACGATGGCGAGGGTCAGGAACGCGCCCGACAGGAGCGACACGCGAAGATTCGGGAAGATGACCTGCCAGAGGATTCGGCCCCAGCCCGCGCCCAGGCTCTGCGACGCCTCCGTGAGCGTCCGGACGTCGATCGCCCGGAGCCCGGCATCGACCGACCGGTACATGTACGGGAACGACAGGACGACGTAGGCCGCGATCAGGAGGATGTCGCTGCCGGTGCTCGAGTTCGTCAGCGCGATGGGGTCGCCGCTGTACGACCGCAGGAGTCCGAAGACGAGGATGACCGGCGGGATGACGAACGGCAGAAGCGTCACGAACTCGACGATCGGGCGCAGGCGCGGGAGCCTGAGGCGGACCCAGTACGCCGTCGGGACGATGATCGCGATGCTGACGACGATCGTCATGACGCCGATCACGAGCGAGTAGACGAGGCTGCCGACGAAGCCCGGATCGTTGAGAACATTCGCGTAGGCCGCGCCGACGGGCTGGGCCCGGAGGGAGAACGCGAGCGTCGCGTAGAGCGGCACGAAGAAGTACAGGACGCCGGCCAGCAGCACCAGCCACCACACCAGCGATCCCCAGCGGCGACCGCGTTTCTGCCCGGCCGTCGCGGTCGCGACACCGCCCTGCGCCTGCGGGACCCTGACCCCGATCGCGTCGGTCACCGGAGCCACCGCTCCGATCGTCGCTGGAGCAGCGCGTAGGCCGCGATCGACCCGGCCATGATGACCACCATCCCCATCGCCAGCGCGTACCCGAGTCCCGGGTTGTGGAGCACGTCGCCCCGCATCTGCGAGCTGATGACGAGGGTCACGAGGTTGATCGTGCCGCCACTCAGCTGGTAGGCCGTCGCCTGCGCCCCGAACGAGTTGCCGAACAGGAGGATGACGGTGCCGAGCAGCGTCGGCATGAGGATCGGGAACGCGACGTGCCGCCAGTACTGCGCCGGCGTCGCGCCCAGGTTCTCCGACGCCTCGCGCCATTCGCGCCGGAGGCCGTCGAGCGCCGGGGCGACGATGAGGACCATGAGCGGGAACTGGAAGTACATGTAGACGACCTCGAGGCCGATCTTCGTGTACAGGGAGAAGCCCGCGTCGCCGAGGCTGATGCCGAATGTGTCGAGCAGGAACTTCGTCACCAGCCCGACGTTGCCGAGCGTGAAGATGAAGGCGAGCGCGAGCGGCACGCCGGCGAAGTTCGAGGCGACGCCGGAGAAGGTCATGAGGGCCGTCCGGACCCAGCTGGGGAGCCCGCCGAGGACGACCGCGTAGGCGAGCAGGAAGCCGAAGAGCCCGCCACCGATGGCGGTGACGAGGCTGATCTCGATGCTGTTGCGGTAGGACTCGACGATGAAGTTCTGCGACAGGTCGGCGTAGTTCTTGAGCGTCACGTTGCCGCTCGAGTCCTGGAAGCTGCCGATCACGAGGAACATGATCGGCAGGATCATGAACAGGATCGAGAACGCGAAGAAGGGCACGACGCCGAGCCACGACCAGGTCGTGCGACGTTGCTGCACGGGACGCGCCACAGGCGCGTCCCGTGCACTGAGCGGTGCCGCGGTCTCGCTCACCGGCTCAGGTTCGACTCGTCGTCGCGGTTACTTCTTGACGACATCGACCCCGACGACGCTCTTCCACTTGCCGGTGATGAGCGCCTTCGCGGTATCGAGCTGCGCGCTCGACGGGAACACGGCGCCCGTCACGTCGGGAAGCTTCGCCTTGAGGTCCGCCGGTACGGCGTTCCGCTTGACGAGATCGTCGTAGCGGGTCGTGTAGCAGTAGCCCTTGAGCCAGATGAGCTGGCCCTCGTCCGAGTAGAGGAAGTCCTCCCACTTCTTGGCCGCCTCGGGGTGCGGCGCGAAGGCGCTGATCCCCTGCGCATACATGCCACCGAACCGGCCGGTCGCCGGGATGACGACCTCGACCGCCGGATTGCCCTTGAGCGCGTCGCGATCGGCCAGGGCGAGGTAGGACCACGTGATGACGATCGGCGTCTCCCCGGAAGCGAGCGACGCCTGCTTCGCGACGACCGGGACAAAGTTGCCGGCGTCGTTGAGCTTCTTGAAGAAGTCGAGGCCGGCCTGGGCGTTGTCGAGCGATCCGCCGTTGGCGAGCGCCGCGGCGTAGACCGACTGGATCGCCTGGTTCGACGCCGTCGGGTCGCCGGCCAGGGCAACGCTCTTCTTGTACTCGGGCTTGAGGAGGTCCTGCCAGTCCTTCGGGACGTTCTTGACGACGGCGGTGTTGACCTCGAACGAGAGGACCCCGTAGTAGTCGCCGTACCACGCGCCATCGGGATCCTTCGCCGTCGCGGTGATCGAATCCCACGTCGGGACCTTGTAGTTCTGCAGGAGGCCGTCCGCCTTGGCCGTCGGGCCGAAGGCGATACCGACGTCGATGACGTCCGGCGCCGCGGGGCCCTTGTTGGTCTTGTTCGCCTTGATGGCCTCGATCTCGTCGCCGGACCCGCCGTTCGGGTTGATCTCGTTGAGCTTGATGCCGGTCTTGGTGGCGAAGGTGCTCAGCATCTCGCCGTAGTTGCACCAGTCGTGGGGGAGCGCAATGACCGACAGGTCGTTGCTGCTGCCGCCGCCGATCGAACAGCCCGAGCCGACGACGGCGAGCGTCGCCATCAGCCCGAGAACGCGTTTGAACGAACGCTTACCGGTCAATTCGTCTCCATCCTCTCAGTGCGTACCGAATACGGGCACCGCCGCGGGGCAGCGAGCGCGACGCTCCTCCTCCCACAGGGTCGCGCAGGCGGGTCGACATGGCGGCTGACGGGCGCCCAGCGACCTCGTTTTCAGGAGCCAGCATTTCACAGCCGAAGGTCCGGCGAGTCAAGAGTCTGCGACGTCCGTCAAGCAGCCATGTCGGGACGATTGCGGGGCGTCGAAAGGCCCGCCGATCGTCAGGCCGGGACCCAGGCCTTCCACTTGGCCTCGTTCTCCGTGACCCACTTCTCGGCGGCCTGCGCCTCGGTCATCTTCTCGTTGGTGATGTACTCCGCGACCGTGTTCTGGTCCTGGTTCGTCCACTTGAAGTTCTTGATCAGCTGATAGGCCTTGCTGTTGGCATCGGCGAACTTCTTGCTGACGACCTTGTTCAGGTTGTACGGCGGGTAGTCGCAGGCGACCTTCTCGAGGTCGGCGTCGCAGCCCTGGGTGTACGCGGGCAGCTTGACCTGGTCGAGCTTGATCTTGGCGTGCAGCCACTGCGGGTCATAGAAGTAGCCGATCAGCGGCGTCTTCTGCTCCGTGGCGGTCTGGAACGCCTTGATCGAGGACGCCTCGCTGCCGGAGAAGATGACCTTGAAGTTGAGGCCAAGGTTCTTGATCAGCGCCTCGTCGTACTGAACGAACGAGGGGTCGCTGCCGAGGAACTGGCCCTTGTCGCCCGACTCGGACGTCTTGAACAGGCTGGCGTACTTGTTGAGGCTCTTGTAGTCGAGGATGTCCGGGTACTTCTCGACCATCCAGTGCGGGACGTACCAGCCGATGATCCCGATGTTGCCGGTCTGGCCGGCGTCGACCGCGACCTTCTTGTCCTGCATGTACGTCTTCTCGAGGTCGGGATGGCCCCAGTTCTCGAGGATGACGTCGACCTCGCCCGAGTCGAAGCCCTGCCAGGAGATGTCCTCCTTGAGCTCCTTGTTGACGACCTTGACGCCGAGCTTCTTGTCGAGCAGGTAGCCGACCACCGCCGCGTCGGCGCGGTAGCCGACCCAGTCGTTGATCGCGATGTTGACTGTCCCACCGCTGCCCGCGGCACTGCCGCCGGGCGTCGTGGACGTGCAGGCGCTCAGTGCGAGCGCCGCCGCGGCCACGATGACCGCGAGGCGACGAACCGTTCCGTTGCCCATCCCAGTCGTGCTCCTCTCTCCGATCGCGCCGCCGCCCCGCGGGCGGCGCCGCCCTCCTCCGCCGGCTGATCCGTCAGGCGTGGGCCGCGGCCGGCGCCTCGTCCCCGCGGGCCTTCACGCGACCCGCGCCCTGTGTGATCCGGTCCAGCATGACACCAAGAACGACGATCGCGATGCCCGCGGCGAGCCCTTCGCCGAAGTTTCGACGCTGGGCGAAACCGGCGACGACGTCATAGCCGAGCGCGCCGGCGCCGACGAGGCCGCCGACGACGACCATCGCGAGGACGAGGACGATGCCCTGGTTCGCGGCGAGCAGCAGTGCGTGGCGCGACATGGGCAGCTGGACCTTCCAGAGCAGCTGCCGCGGGGTCGCGCCCGCTGCCGTGGCCGCCTCGACCACCGTCGCCGACACCTGCCGGATGCCGGCCTCGACGAGACGGATGACGGGCGGGACGGCATAGATCAGCGCGGCGACGATCGCGGTGAAGCGGGTGTTCTGGAACAGCGCGACCGCGGGCAGCAGGTAGACGAACGCGGGCATCGTCTGGGCCGCGTCGAGGAACGGCCGAAGGATCCTGGCGACGCGGTCGCTCCGCGCGGACCAGATCCCGAGACCCGTCCCGACGACGAGCGTCAGCGCGGTTCCGACGAGAACGGTCGTCAGGGTCTGCATCGCGTGCTCCCACATCGACAGCGCGATCAGCAGCCCGACGCAGGCCGCGGTCGTGATCGCCGCGCGCGAGCCGCTGACGAGACCGGCGAACCCGACGAGGACGCCGGCGACCAGCCACCACGGCGACGTCGTCAGGGCCGTCTGGAGCGGATTGATCAGCCCGATCGTCACGACGTCCTTCGTCGCGGTCGTGATCGGGAACAGCGTCGTCGCGATCCAGTCGGTCACCGCGTTGATCGGATCGCGGAAGGACACGAGGACGACGGACGGGAAGTCCGAGCCGACGACGAACGCGCCGGCGAGGGCCGCGATGAGACACGCCACGCTGCCAGCGACAAGGAACGCGCGCCGCCGCGCCGGCGGCGTCTCCGTCAGGTCGGCGTGGCGCGGCTCGGCGCGATCGCTCGCCGCCGTCGTGAGCCGGTCGAGGACGATGGCCATGATCACGATCGCGAGCCCCGCGTCGAAGGCCGCTCCGACGTCGACCTGGATGACCGCGAAGATGATGTTCCGGCCGAGGCCCGGGGCGCTGATCAGGACGGTGATCACCACCATCGCCAGCGCCATCATCATCGTCTGGTTGATGCCGAGGACGATGATTCGGCGGGCCATCGGGAGCTGGACCTTGCGGAGCGTCTGGAGCCGCGTCCCGCCCATCGACGTCGACGCCTCGACCGTCGCGGGAGCGACGCCGCGGATACCCAGCGCGGTAAACCGGATCGCGGGCGGGATCGCGTAGATCATCGTGACAACCGCGGCGGCGGCCGGACCGATGCTGAAGAACAGCGCGAGCGGGGCGAGGTACGCGAACGACGGCATGATCTGCATCACATCGAGCACGGGCGACACGATCGCCATGGCGCGGTCGCTCCGGCCCGCGAGCACGCCGATGGGGACGCCGATCGCGAGCGACACGATGACCGCCGTCAGCGTCAACGCGAGCGTCTCCATGCTCGGCTGCCAGAGGCCGAGGATCCCGAACGACAGGAACCCAACGCCCGCGAGCAACGCGAGGCGCCAGCCGCCGAACAACGCGCCAAGCCCCGCCGCCACGGCGATCACGCCCGGCCAGCCGAGCGCGCTGAGCGCCGTGAGGATGAGGTCGAACAACGAGCCGAGGGCGGCGCGCAGCCCGGCCACGAAGACGGACAGGACCGGGTTCGACGCTCGGTTCGCCTCGACCCACGAGCGGATCTCGTTGAACGTCCCGAAGACCGGCGCGCTGTCGTCGTGCGGCAGCAGCCACTGGTCGCGGAACAGGACGTAGAGCGCGGCAGCGGCGACGAACAGGCCGGCGAGGAGCGCGGGCCGCGAGACCTGCGGGAGCGCCCGTCGCTGCTGCCCGAGCGCGATCGCCGTCACTTCAGTCGCTCGTCTGCCCGGCGATCGAGGCGAGGATCTGCGCGCGATCGACGACGCCGACGAGGCGACCATCCTCGACGACGCGGATGGGGCGTTCGGTCGCCGCCGCCGCGTGGAGCGCGGTCCGGATGACGGCCGTTGCCGGGAACTCGGGCCCCGTCAGGTCGTCATCCGGTGCGACCGGGCGGGTGATCCAGCGGAGCGTCAGGACGTGCGACTTCGGGACGTCCCGGACGAAGTCGGCGACGTACTCGTCCGCCGGCGCCCCGACAAGGTCCTCCGGGCGCCCGGCCTGGACGATCTGGCCGTCGCGCATGATCACGACATGGTCGCCCAGCTTCAGCGCCTCGGCGAGGTCGTGGGTGATGAAAATCATCGTCTTGCCCACCTCGCGGTGGAGCCGCAGGACCTCGTTCTGCATGTCGCGCCGGATGAGGGGGTCGAGGGCGCTGAACGGCTCGTCGAACAGCATCACTTCGGGGTCGACGGCGAGCGCCCGTGCGAGCCCGACGCGCTGCTGCTGCCCGCCCGACAGCTGGTCCGGGTAGCGCTGCGCGTGCTGGTCGAGGCCGACGAGGGCGAGCATCAGCCGCGCCCGCGCCATCCGTTCGGCGCGCGGGTCGCCGCGAATCTCGAGGCCGAACGCGACGTTGTCGACGACCCGCCGGTGCGGCAGGAGCCCGAAGTGCTGGAAGACCATCGAGAACCGCCGCCGCCGCAGCTCCCGGAGTCGGTCGGCGTCGCAGGCCCTGATGTCCTCGCCGTCGAGGAGCACTTCGCCGGCGCTCGGTTCGATCAGGCGCGTCAGGCAGCGGATGAGCGTCGACTTGCCGCTCCCCGAGAGGCCCATGACAACGAAGATCTCACCCGGCTGGACGTCGAACGAAACGTCGCGGACCGCGACGGTGGAACCCGTTTTCGCCCTGATCTCGGCTGAGGAGAGCTCGGCCAGCGGCGTGCCCGCGATCCGATGCTCCGCGGGCCCGAAGATCTTCCAGAGGCCCCGCACGGAGATCCCGGGCTTCACGGACGACGAGGCTACGGCAGCGCCCACGCGCGCGCCCGATCCCTTGACCCGGGGCTCGACGGCTGCGCTCACGGGCCGCGCCTCCTGCGACGGGACGTCGGACACCCGATCCCCGCCGCCTCCCGGCGAGCGATCCAGGGCCGCGCGAAGGGGATGAGGATTGCCGCTCGCCGGGCGCGCGTCAAGCCGGTGCCGGGCGTCGACGGCGAGCGGCGCGCCGCGACGCGCCCCGCGGCCGCGGACCTTGCGCGCCTGAAGGCGGAGACGAATACTGACCGCTCGCCGCGGGCGTCGCCGATCGCGATGCCCTGTCGGCCGTCGGCGCGGAGGCGCGGAGCGACGGCCAGCGGCCCGATGCGGTGAGGCAGCGTGAGCGTCCAGGTACGGCCGGAGACGGTGTCGATGTACGTCGACGGGGCATGGACGCGGTCGGCGAGCGGTGACGTGTTCGAGGCGGTCAGCCCGTCGACCGGGCGGATCATCGGGGCGGTCCCTCGCGGGACCAGGGACGACGCGCGCCGCGCGATCGCCGCCGCCGAGCGCGCCGCGGTCGCGTGGGCCCGTCTGTCGGCGTTCGACCGTGCCGCGGCGATGGACCGGATCGCGGCGGCGATCGAGGCCCGCCGCGACGACCTCGCCAACGTCCTGACGCTCGACCAGGGGAAGCCGCTCGTCGCGGAGAGCCATTCGGAGGTCGACGAGCTGATCGCCTACTTCAGGATGGCCGCCGCCGACGCGACCCGGATCGAGGGCCTCATGCCGCCCTCCGTCGACGCCCGCAAGCGCGTTCTGGTCTACCGCGTGCCGCGCGGCGTCGTCGGGGTCATCTCGCCGTGGAACTGGCCGTACACGATGCCGGCGGAGTTGATCGCACCTGCCCTCGCCGCGGGTAACACCGTCGTCTGGAACCCCGCCTCGAACACCTCGCTCTGCTCGGTCCGGCTGGCCGAGTGCATCGCGGCCGCGGACCTGCCGCCCGGCGTCTTCAACCTCGTGACGGGTCCGGGCTCCGTGGTCGGCGACGAGATCGCGGCCAACGAGGCGGTCGCCGCGGTCGGTTTCATCGGCTCGTACGAGGCAGGCCGCCGCGTCGCGGAGCGTGCGGCGGGCAAGGAGCTGCTGCTCGAGATGGGCGGCAACGGGCCGCTCGTCGTACTCGACGATGCGGACGTCGAAGCCGCCGTCAAGGCGACGCTGACGGCGTGCTTCCTCAATGCGGGGCAGAGCTGCACCGCCGGAGAGTCCGTGCTGGTCGAGGCCGCGGTCCACGACCGGTATGTCGAGGCGCTCGAGGCCGCGGTCGCGCGCGGGATCCGGCTCGGCGACCCGTTCGAGGCCGCGACGACGATGGGCCCGCTGAACAACGAGGCCAACGCCGCGAAGATGGACCGCCACGTGGGCGACGCGGTCGCGCGCGGCGCGCGGCTACTCGCCGGCGGCCACCGCGACCCATCGCTCGGGAGCCCGCTCTTCTGGCAGCCGACGATCCTCGATGCGGTGACGCGCGACATGATGATCGCCACGGAGGAGACGTTCGGACCCGTCGTCCCGATCTCGACGATCCGCGACATGGACGAGGCGATCGGGATCGTCAACGGCTCGCCGTACGGGCTCCTCGCCGCGATCTTCACGGCCGACCTGCGGCGCGGCATCGAGTTCGCCGAATCCGTTCGGGCCGGGTGGGTCAACATCAACGAAGGCACGAACTACTGGGAGTCGCACCTGCCCTTCGGTGGCCGGAGCGGCAAGCGCAGCGGCCTCGGGCGCGTCGGGGGCAGGTTCTCGATCGATCGCCTGACAGAGCTGAAGACGGTGATCGTCAACCTGGACTGAGGAGGCGACACGCGGAGCGGCGGACCGCCGCGGCGTGTCGAGTGAACGTGGGGAGAGGATGAGCCAGCTTCCGGATCGCGCCCGCGTCGTCGTCATCGGCGGCGGCATCGTGGGCAACAGCCTCGTCTTCCACCTCGCGCGCCTGGGGTGGCGCGACATCGTCCAGATCGAGAAGGGCACGTTCCCGAACCCGGGCGGCTCGACCGGCCACGCCTCGAACTTCATCTTCCTGACAGATCACAACAAGGAGATGACGGCGTTCACGCTCGACAGCGTCCGCCAGTACAAGGAGCTGGGCGTCTTCACCGAGTGCGGCGGCATCGAGGTCGCCCGGACGCCGGAGCGGATGGAGGAGCTCAAGCGCCGGATGGCGTCGTCGAAGTCGTGGGGCATCGACGCGGAGCTCCTCACGCCGGCCCAGGTCAGGGAGATGGTCCCGTTCATCGACGAGACCGTCATCCTCGGCGGCTTCCATTCGCCGGGCGTCGGAGTCGTCGACTCGCTCCGCGCCGGCACACTGATGCGCGAGAAGGCCCGCGAGATGGGCGCGCTCACGATCGCCGCGACGACCGAGGTCACCGGGATCGATGTCGAGGACGGCCGGGTGCGCCGCGTCCGAACCGACGCGGGCGACGTCGAGGCGGACACCGTCGTCATCGCCTGCGGCATCTGGAGTCCGCGGATCGCGGCAATGGCGGGCGCCTCGATCCCGCTGACACCCGCCGTCCACCAGATGATCGACATCGGGCCGGTGCCGATCTTCGAGAAGACCGCCGGCGAGATCACGTTCCCGATCGTCCGCGACGTCGACACGAACATGTACGAGCGGCAGAACGGCGCGGGCTTCGAGATCGGCTCGTACGCCCACCGCCCCATCCTCATGGACCCGGACGAGATCCCGTCGATCGCGGCGTCCGCGCTGTCACCGACCCAGCTGCCCTTCACGAAGGAGGACTTCGACCCGCAGCTGGAGCACGCGCTCGAGCTGTTCCCGGAGATCGTCGGCGACGAGAAGATCGGCGTGCAGCTCGCCATCAACGGGCTGCTGTCGCTGACGCCGGATGGGATGCCGATCCTCGGCGAGACGCCGGAGGTCCGCGGCCTGTGGTCCGCCGCCGCAATCTGGATCAAGGAGGCGCCGGGGATCGCCAAGGGCATCGCCGAGTGGATGACGGACGGGACGCCGGAGATCGATCCGCACAGCTCCGACATCGCCCGCTTCTACGACCATCACCGGACTCGCGTGCACGTCGACGCGCGCTCCGCCGAGGGCTTCAACAAGACCTACGGGATCGTCCACCCGATGGAGCAGTGGGCATCGAACCGGGACGTCCGCCTGTCGCCTGCCAATCCGCGCCAGCGCGAGCTGAAGGCGGAGTTCTTCGAGGCCGCGGGCTGGGAGCGGCCGTTCTGGTACGGGGCGAACGAGAAGCTGCTGGGCGAGTACGGCGACCGGGTCATGCCGCGCGAGGCCGAGTGGGAGTCGCGCTGGTGGTCGCCGATCGTCAACGCCGAGCACCTGGCGATGCGGGAGCGGGTCGCGATGGTCGACCTCGCCGCGTTCGCCGTCTTCGACGTCACGGGACCCGGTGCGTGCTCGTACCTCCAGGGGCTGGTCGTCGCCCAGGTCGACGTCCCGACGGGCCGCGTCATCTACACGCCGCTGCTCAACGAGCGCGGCGGGATCGTCGCCGACCTCACGATCATCCGGCTCGGCCGCGACCATTTCCGCGTTGTCACCGGCGGCGGGATGGGGATGCGCGACAGGAAGTGGTTCACCGACCACCTGCCCGAGGACGGCTCGGCGCAACTGGCCGACCTGACGTCGGCGCTCTACACCGTCGGTGTCTGGGGCCCGAAAGCGCGGGACCTCGTCCAGTCCGTGGCCGGCGACGATCTCTCGAACGACGCGTTCCCGTTCGGGACCGCTCGGGTCGTCGACCTCGGCGCCGTGCGGACGCTCATGTCGCGGATCTCGTACGTCGGCGAGCTCGGCTGGGAGATCTACGCGCCGATGGAGGAGGGCCTGCGGCTGTGGGACACGCTCTGGGAGGTCGGCCAGGAGCAGGGCGTCGTCGCGGCGGGGATCGGCGTCTACGCGACGACCGGCCGGATCGAGAAGGGCTACCGAGCGCACGGCAACGAGCTCGAGCTCGACTTCGACCTCGTCGAGGCCGGGATGATGCGACCGAAGGTGAAGGAAGCCGAGTTCGTGGGGCGGAAGGCGTACCTGGAGCAGCGCGGTCGCCCGCCGGTCGCGGTGCTCTGCACGCTGACGCTCGACGACCCGAAGTCGTCGAGCGGCGTCGCGCGCTACATGCTCGGCCGTGAGCCGGTCACGATGCCCGATGGCCGGCCGCTGACCGACGCGAAGGGGCGGCGGTCGTACGTGACGAGCGCGGGGTCGGGGCCGTCGGTGGGGAAGCACCTGCTGATGTCGTACCTGCCGCCGGAGCAGGCGCAGGTGGGGACGAAGCTCGCGGTCGAGTACTTCGGCGAGCGCTACCCGGTCACCGTCGCGGTCGCCGGTGCGACGCCGCTCTTCGACCCGGACAACGCCCGCATTCGGTCGTGAACATCCTCGTCTGCGTCAAGCGCGTCCCCGCGACGGGCGGCACGATCGTCCTGACGGCCGACGAACAGGAGATCGACACCCGCTACCTGGGGTTCACCGTCAGCCCGCACGAGGAGTGCGCCGTCGAGGAGGCGGTCCGGATCGTCGAGGCGAAGGGCGGGTCGTCGACGGTCCTCACCCTCGGGCCCGCCGCTGCGGAGGAGCAGCTCCGCGACGCGCTGGCGGTGGGCATCGAGCGCGGCGTGCTGCTCGAGACCGACGGCTCCGACTGGGACGCGCTCGCGACGTCGGCCGCGATCGTCGACGCGATTCGGGCCGACGAGGCCGCGACCGCGCCCTTCGATCTGCTCCTCTTCGGCAACGAGGCCGCGGACACCGGCGACTTCCAGGTCAGCATCCGCGTCGCCGCCGCGCTGGACCTGCCGGTCGTCGTCGGCGCCAAGGGGATCGAGATTCTCGACGGCTCGATCCGTGTCCGGCGCGAGGCCGGCGGTGGCGCGATGGAGGTCTACGAGGTCCCGCTGCCTGCCGTCGTCGCGGTGAAGGAGGGGATCAACCTGCCGCGGTATCCGTCGGTCCCGGGACGACTCCGCGCGCGGAAGAAGGAGATCGTGCGCATCGCGCCGACGAAGCGCGCCGCCGGCGTCGAGAAGCGGCGGCTCCGACTCCCGGTCGAGCAGCACCAGGCCGCGGAGATCCTCGGCAGCGGGCCGGATGCGGCGCCCAAGGTCGTCGAGGTGCTCGTCAGGCTCGGGGTCGTGTCGTGATCCTCGTGCTCGTCGAGCACTCCGGCGGGCGGCCGGACCGGCTCTCTCTCGAGGCGTTGACGCTCGCGAGGCGCATCGCGGGGGCGTCCGCGGCGCCCGTCCACGCGGTCCTCGTCGGCCCCGGGGCGCGAGACGCGGCCGCGGCCCTTGGCGGGCAGGGGATCGCCGTCGCGCACGTCGTCGAGGACCCGCGGCTCGAGTCGTACGCGCCGGTCGGGTGGGCCGCGTCCGTCGCCCAGCTCATGGACGGCGCGCCCGCGGTCATCGCGGCGGGGAGCGACCGCGGCAACGAGGTCATGGCACACGTCGCCGCGCGCTCGGATCTGCCGATGGCGGCCAACGTCACCGACGTTCAGGCCGGTACGCCGGTCCGGGTCGTCCGTCAGCGGTGGGCCGGCAGCCTGCTCGAGGACGCGGAGATCGTCGGGGACCGCGCCGTCATCACGGTTGCCCCGCACGCGGTTCCGATCGAGGAAGCGGCGGGCGCAGCACCGGCGATCGAGGCGTTCACGCCACAGCTCGACGAGAAGGACCTGCGGGTCCGCGTCGTCGGACGCGTCGAGGCGGAGAAGGGAAGGATCTCGCTCGCGGACGCGCGTGTCGTCGTGGGCGGCGGTCGTGGTGTCGGTGGGCCAGAGGCGTTCGCGGTCCTCGAGGAGCTCGCCGGTCTGCTCGGTGCCGCGGTCGGGGTGTCGCGGGTCGCGACGAGCGCCGGCTGGCGGCCCCATTCGGACCAGATCGGCCAGACGGGGCTGCGGATCGCCCCGGATCTCTACATCGCCTGCGGGATCAGCGGCGCGATCCAGCACATCGTCGGCTGCAAGGCCGCGAAGCGGATCCTCGTCATCAACAAGGACGCCGACGCGCCGATCATGGGCCGGGCCGCGTACGCGGTGATCGGCGACCTCCACACGGTCGTGCCCGCGATCTCCGAGGAGATCCGGCGCGTGCGCGCCAACGGGGCGGCCACGAAGGGCTGACGCGCACCTCCGCGACGCGGCCGTGGAACGCCAGCGATACCAACGGACCGGCCGGTACAGCGAGCACCGTAATCCGGTACCCGCCACGTTCCGACGGACCCCCACGCGACGTCTCGCCGGTCACCTGGAACACCGCGCGTTGCATGGCGCCAGGGAGCGCGCGGCGCTCGGTCGGTTGGTCGTCGCCACGTTCCACGGTCGGTCGCCGGTCTCGGAGTTCGTGTCAGTGTGCAGGACCGCGCCTGGAGGAGCGGGTCCGGCACGTCGGCGGCGGCGACACGATCGGGCTCTAGCGGGAAAGC
>DATFPL010000277.1:0-2399 GCA_035264845.1 Candidatus Limnocylindrales bacterium
GATCGCAGGCGGCCCTCGGCGAGCTCTACGATCGGTACGTCGACGCGGTCTACGCGGCGGCAAGCCGGTTGACCACGGATCGGCACGTCGCCGAGGAAGTGGTCCAGGAAACGTTCCTCGCCTTGTGGAACCGGGCCGAGCTCTACGATCCCATGGCGGGCTCGCTCGCGGCATGGATCCATACGATCGCGCGGAATCGCACCGTCGACCGGCTGCGGGCCGCCGGGCGGCGACCCAACCTCGTCGCATTGTCCGCCGCGGCGGGCGCCGACGAGCATGATGGAGCCGCCCTCGACCGGCTTGTCGCCAACGGCCTCGTCATCGGCGGTGCCGGTGCGGGTCCTGCGCCGGAGATCGCCCTCGAGTCCGCGGAGCTGCGCGCGACGCTCCAGGACGCCCTGGCCGCGATGCCGGACCAGGAGCGGACCGTGATCGTCCTCGCATACCGCGAGGAGCTGTCGCAGTCGGAGATCGCGGAGCGGCTTGGGTGGCCGCTCGGGACCGTCAAGACGCGCACGCGGCGCGCGCTCCTCCGGCTCCGCGAGATCCTCGCCAGGGAGCTGGGTACCGCGCCATCGCTCGAGCCCGTGCCGGTGCCGGCGGGCAAGGGATCGCTCGAATGACGGCGCGCGACGTCGCACAGGTCGACGATGGATCACGCTGAAGCGCGCGAGATCCTGGAGCTGGCGGCCGTCGAGCCCGACGGGATCGCTCGCCTGATGGCGGGCGACACGCCCGAAGCCGGCCGGCTCGCCGGGCATCTTGCGGGGTGCGACGAGTGCACCGCGGAGATGATGCGACTGCGGCGGGAGGCAGGCATCCTTCGTGGCGTCCTGCGGACGACCCCGCCTCCTGACCTGAAGGAGCGGACGCTCGCGCTCGTCCGGGAGGTGGGGCGCGATCGCTCGGCGGTTGCGTCCGCTGCGCGCGCCGGCGCGACCGCGGCCACCGCCGGCGCGCCCGCGAGCGCGGCTACGGCGAACGCGGCCACGGCGCGGCCGGGCACGGCGGGCGCGGGCACGGCGGACGCGGCCACGGCGCCTGTCGTGCCGCCGGCGGTCGCCGCGCGGCCGCCGTCGTCGCGGCGGCGCGTGGCGTGGGGGCAGCTCGCGGCGATCGCGGCCGCGGTCGTCGTCGCGGTGCTGGGGACGACGCTCGTCGTCGGGGGACAGCGCGACGCCGAGATCCGCGCGCACGCCCGCGCGGTCGCGGAGCTCGCCGACGTTGCCACGTCGACGATCCGCGTCGCGAGCAAACCCGACGCCGCGCACGTCGCGCTCGCCGCAACGGGCGGAAGCGGGGCAACCGGAACGATCATCTTCTCGAAAGCGGACCGGGAGCTGGTCGTGACGGCGGCCGGGCTCAAGCAGCCGGACGCGGGGCACGAGTTCCGCTGCTGGGTGGAGATCGCCGGGCGGCGCGAGGTGGTTGGCAGGATGTTCTTCGGCGGCGGGCTGGCGTACTGGGTCGGGCCGGTGCGCGCGCTCGGCGATGTTCCACCGGGCGCGTCGTTCGGCGTCTCGCTTGTCGACCTCGCCTCGCCGTCGACACCCGGCGAGCCGTACCTCGCAGGCCGCCTGTAGCCATGACGGCGCTCCCGACGGTCGGACCCGAGGCCGCGCCGGCAGACGCGATTGCGGCGGCGGCCGATGACACGCCCCGGACGGCCTCACCCGACGTCGAGTCCTCCGCCCGGACCGATGCCGACCGCGGCGCGGGAGTCCGTTCCGGCAATGTCGTCCCGCAGCCCGACGTGACGGCGATGTTCGACGACATCGCGCCCGTTTACGACCGGATCAACACGCTCATTACCCTGGGGCGCGACGCACGGTGGCGTCGTGCCGCGGTTGCGGCGGCCCGCCTTCCGGCAGGCGCCTCCGTCGTCGACGTCGCCTGCGGCACCGGGAAGGTGGCCGCACAGCTGGCCGATCGCGTCGGCCCGTTCGGCCGCGTCGTCGCCGTCGACCTGTCACCCGCGATGATCGCCCGCGCCGTCGCCGCGTACCGCGACCTCGTCCAGCTCGAGTTCCGGATCGGCAACGCGCTCGAGCTCCCCGCCGATGACGCCGAGTTCGACGCCGCGACGATCGCGTTCGGGCTTCGCAACCTCAGCTCGTGGGAGGCGGGGTTCCGCGAGCTTCGCCGCGTCGTGCGGCCTGGCGGCCGTGTCGTCTGCCTCGAGCTGACGGTCCCGAAGCCGCGCGTATGGGGGACGCTGTTCCGGGCCACCTTCCGTGCGGGCGTCCCGCTTGCCGGCCGCGCCTTCCGACGCGCGTCCGCCTACCGATACCTGCCCGCGTCCCTCGAGGGGTTTCCGGACGCGGAGCAGCTGCGGGTCACGATGCAGCGCGCGGGCCTCGTCGACGTCACCATCCGCCGGCTCGGGTTCGGGGCGGTCG
>DATFPL010000278.1:0-20254 GCA_035264845.1 Candidatus Limnocylindrales bacterium
AAGGTTTCTACCTCGCGCCGCGCGGCATGGGCGCGATCCCCGCGATCGCGACCGACGCGGACGTCGACGACGTCGCCGACGCGGTTGTCCGCGTCCTCGCGTCGATCGAGCCTGCGGCGGTGGCTCCACGCTAGACCGACGCCCGGCGGGCGCCGCGCGGCGCGGCCGCCGTCACCGCGGTTTCAGCGTCGCCGACGCGAACTCGACGCTGAACGCCTTGCACCAGATCACGACGCTGGCGAATCGGGAGCTGTCCGCTCCCGCCGGAACGGCATAGTTGAACGACCCGTCCGTCGCCTTCAACCGCCCGAGCTCGATCGCGCCCTTCGCGTACCCCGCACGATCGGGCGACAGGTAGACGTAGAGATCGGGGCCGTTGCGCACCGAGAAGCGTTCGAGCCGAACGGTGTATCGCCCGGGCGAAGTCTCGACGACGGTCGCACTGCCACGACCGAAGTGGAAGTCGTCGGCGCCCGCGAACGTGCCCGCCAAGGCGAGTGGCGCAGGTGTAGGCGACTGCGCCGGCACCTGTGACGCACTCTCGCTCGGCGCGGCGGAAGCGGTCGACGGCGTCCGGGTCGCGGGGGCGATCGACGACGCCGCTGCGGCGGCGGGCGCTGGCGCGGCCTCGACCAGCTCGGTGCGGATGAACAGCGGCGACGCGAGATACCACGCCGCGGGGATTCCGATCGCGGCGACGACGGCAGCTACCGCGATCGCCTGACGAGGGTGCCGCCAGGCGGCCCGATCCCAGCCTCGGCGGCGGGCGACGACGGCGAGGACAACGACGACGACCAGCGAGCAGATCGCAATCGGCACCCGGTTCGGGTAGACCGCCGCGACCAACCGCTCCAGCTCGCTCGCGAATGGCATGGCGCGCTCCGTGCAGCATCCCGTGCCGGGACGACTGTGAACTCTAGCGGCCGTGGACGACCGAAGGGTGCAGCGCGTGGGCGGGTTCGAAACCGGCCGCCACTCCCTGACGTACCTGCGGGCGACAGTTCGAACCAACTATTGGGGAGGTCCCGCACCGATGCTCAGTCACACCTCACGGTCAGCCGTTCTCGTTCGCCTGATCGGCCCGGTCATGGGCCTCGCGCTCGCCGTCGGCGCATGCAGCAGCGGCGGGGCGACGAATTCCCCTTCGGCCGCCGCAGCGAGCGCGCCGGCGAGCGCATCGGCAGCCGCGGCCGGCGGCCTGACGATCGCAACCGGAACGGGGGCAGCCGGCACATACCTCACCGGCGACAACGGCATGACGCTGTACACCTACAAGCCCGACGGAACCGACAGCTCGACGTGCGTCGACCAGTGCGCGACGAACTGGCCGCCGCTCGTCGTGACCGGCTCGACGCCGCCGACCGCGGGCTCCGGCGTCAGCGGCAAGATCGCGACGTTCAAGCGGCCCGATGGCGGCACGCAGGTGAGCTACAACGGCAAGCCGCTCTACTACTTCGTCAAGGACAAGGCAGCGGGCGACACGACCGGCGACAAGGTCGGCGGCGTCTGGTTCCTCGCCACGCCGTAGCCGCACGCTGACGGTCGGCGCGGCTGCGCCGGCCACTGGGGAACGACGAAGCCCGCCTCGCAGGCGGGCTTCGTCGCGTTCGCCGGGCGCGCTCGGCTACACTCGGCGCCCCTGAGCAGCGGAGGCACGCGATGTACGAGCCACGGCCCGAGGATCGATTCACGTTCGGACTGTGGACGGTCGGCAACGTCGGCATCGACCCGTTCGGTTTCGCAGTGCGGCCGCTGCGGAAGCCGGTCGAGCTCGTCGAGCTGCTCGCCGAGGTCGGCGCATGGGGCGTCAACTTCCACGACAACGATCTCGTCCCGCTCGACGCATCCGCGGCCGATCGCGACCGCATCGTGAAGGAGTTCCGCTCGAAGGTCGAGGAGTGCGGTCTGGTCGTCCCGATGGCGACGACCGACCTGTTCCGCGACCCCGTGTTCCGCGACGGGGCGTTCACCTCGAACGACGCAGCAGTCCGCGCCTACGCGGTGCAGAAGACGATGCGGGCGATCGATCTCGGCGTGGAGCTGGGGGCAAGGACATACGTCTTCTGGGGCGGTCGAGAGGGCGTCGAGACCGACGCCGGGAAGGACCCGCTCGACGCGCTCAGGTGGTACCGCGATGCGCTCGACTTCCTCGCCGGCTACGTGCTCGACCAGGGGTACGACCTGCGCTTCGCGCTCGAGCCAAAGCCGAACGAGCCGCGCGGCGACATCTACCTGCCGACGGTCGGCGCGATGCTCGGATTCATCGAGACGCTCGCCCATCCCGAGATGGTCGGCGTCAACCCGGAGGTCGCCCACGAGACGATGTCCGGGCTCAACTTCGTCCACGCGGTCGCGCAGGCCTGGGACGCCGGCAAGCTGTTCCACATCGACCTCAACGACCAGTACCCGGGCCGCTACGACCAGGACTTCCGATTCGGGTCGGTCAACGTCAAGGGCACGTTCTTCCTCGTCAAGCTGCTCGAGGACGTCGGCTACGAGGGCCCGAAGCACTTCGACGCACACGCCTACCGCACGGCCGACGCGGAGGACATCAAGGCGTTTGCCCGCGGCTGCATGACGACGTACCTCATCCACCGCGAGAAGGTCCAGCGGTTCCGCGAGGACGCGGAGATCCAGGGGCTCCTCCGCGAGGCCGCGCGAACGGACGGCGGCGAGTCGGTCGGCGCGTACTCCGCGGCCGCCGCGACGGCCCTCGGCGACCGAACGTTCGACCGCCGCGCCCTCGCCGAGCGGGGCCGTCCGTACGAGCGGCTCGACCAGCTCGTCATGGAGCTGATCCTCGGCGTTCGCTAGCGTGGCTTGCGGCGTCGCGCGACCGCGCCGGTGAGCCTCGTCCTCGGGATCGACGTCTCGACGACCGCGACGAAGGCGGTCCTGGTCCGCGACGACGGCACGGTCGCCGGGAGCGGCGTCGCCGAGTACGGCTACGAGACGCCGCGGCCGCTGTGGAGTGAGCAGGACCCGGAGCTGTGGTGGAGCGGGGCCGTGGGCGCGATCCGCGAAGCGCTCACGGACGCCAGGGCGAGCGGCAACGACGTCGTCGCCGTCGGGCTCACCGGGCAGATGCACGGCCTCGTGCTCCTCGATCGCGAGATGCGAGTCCTCCGCCCCGCGATCCTCTGGAACGACCAGCGAACCGCTCAAGAGTGCGACGAGATCCGCCGGGTCGTGGGCCGCGACCGACTGATCGCCATCTCCGGCAACGACGCGCTGACCGGCTTCACGGCACCCAAGCTCATCTGGGTCCGCGGGCACGAACCGGACATCTGGGCAAGCACCGCTCACGTGCTGCTGCCGAAGGACTACGTCCGCCTTCGGCTGACGGGCGAGTGTGCGATCGACGCTGCGGACGGGTCGGGCACGATCCTGTTCGACCTCGCGGCACGGACGTGGTCCGCGGAGCTGACCGACGCGCTCGGGATCGACGCCGCGTGGCTGCCGCCCGTGTTCGAAGGCCCGGTCGTGACGGGGACGATCACGGCGCACGCCGCGGCCGCGACGGGGCTGCGAGCCGACACGCCCGTGGTCGCGGGTGGCGGCGATCAGGCCGCCAACGCCGTCGGGGTCGGAGCGACGACCCCGGGGATCGGCGCGCTGTCGCTCGGCACGTCCGGCGTCGTCTTCGCCCCGACCGACGCGCCGGTGATCGAGCCGGACGGCCGCCTCCATGCGTTCTGCCATGCCGTGCCGGGTCGATGGCACCTGATGGGCGTCATGCTTTCCGCCGCTGGGAGCCTTCGCTGGTTTCGCGACGCCATGCGGCCGGGGGTTCCCTACGACTCCATCGTCGCCGAGGCCGGTTCCGTAGCGGCCGGCAGCGAAGGACTGCTGTTCCTCCCGTACCTGAGCGGTGAACGAACGCCGCACCCCGATCCGCTCGCCCGCGGCGCGTTCGTCGGCCTCACGGTTCGCCACTCGGGGGCGCACCTCGCACGGGCCGTTCTCGAGGGTGTCGCCTTCGGGTTGCGCGACTCGCTCGAGCTCATCCGCGCGAGCGGCGCGACGCCGATCGTCGAGCTCCGCGCGTCGGGAGGCGGGACGAGGAGCGCTTTGTGGCGCCAGATCCTCGCCGACGTCCTCGATCAGCCGATCGCGACACTCGCCACGGCGGAGGGCGCGGCGTTCGGGGCCGCGATCCTCGCGACGGTTGCGGCGAGCTGGTTCGGATCGGTCGACGAAGCGGTCACCGCGTCGGTTCGGGTCGCCGACGTCGCGCGGCCCGGGCAGGACGCGCGCCGGTACGGGGAGGCGTACGAGGCGTACCGGGGCCTCTACCCCGCGCTGCGGCCCTCGTTCGCGGCCCTCGGCGCGGTCGAGTCCATGGCCCTGCCGGACATGCGACAGCCGGGCGGGAGTCGCGGGGGGTAACGGCTCCTGTCCGGCTGTCGCTTCAGCCTATGAAGGCGGGCCGACCGAACGCGCAACAGGTGCTCGGAGGACTCGCGGCGAGGGATTGCAATTTCATATCACCGAACAGGCGGTCGCCTGCCGACGAGTCGGCGCGCTACCGGACGATGGTGTTGCCGGTCGCGCGGTCGGCCGCGTTGTAGACGGCACTCGTGTTCGAGTTGAACTTCGGTCCGTACATCGCCTTGATCCCGGAATAGCCATACGAGTTGAGCGAGCTCAGGGTGCCGCTCCCCGTCGTGGCGTTGAAGCCCGAGAGCCACGGGCCGCCCGACGATCCGCCGGTCATGTCGCACGTCATGCCCCAGGTGAGGTTCTGGTTGAGCGAGTCCTGGCTGATGGGGCCCTGGCAGTAGGTCAGGTCGTTGCCGTGGTACTTGCCGGCCGCCGGGTACCCGAATGCGTCAAGGACGTTGCCGCTCGACACGCCGCTGAACGCGATCGGCAGCGACCCGACCGTCGCATCGAGCTGTGTCCCCTGCTTCCCGCCCGCCCCGACGACCGCGAACGCGAAGTCGTACGTCGTGGCCTGGGTGTTGAACGAGCCGGCCGTCGCGAAACCGTTGTGGACGACGAGCGCGTCGGCCGTCCAGCAGCCCCACGTCGTGCTCGCGCAGGTGAACGTCGGCGCGCTGTCGAATTCGGGGATGAAGAGCCAGTTGGTGGCGAACGCCCCGTTCGTCTCGTCGTACGCGCAGTGACCGGCGGTCAGGACGAGCGAGTAACCGCTTCGCGAGTCGTGCGCGGCGGTCCCGGAGCAGACCCACGCGCCGCCGTCCATCTCGAAGTAGACCTTGCCCGACGTGTGGAGGATTTCGCCGCCTTTGGTCCACGACGCGCCCGTCACCGTCCCACCGCCGGGCTTCGCCTTCGGCGCGTGCGCAGCACCCGGGTCGAGCCGCAGGTCCCGCGGCTTCGCGGCGGCGAAGCGGGCAGCCGTCCAATGGGCGACGACAGCGTCGTGGCGCGACAGCGCCGGACTTGCGGCAATCGCCGGGAGGGCAACCGCCGGAAGCGCGCCGAGCAGCGCGATGGCGGCGAGTGCGGCGGGCAGGCGGCGTCCCATGAGGGCAGCTCCTCTGACGACGGGTGGATGGGGGATGGATACGCGAGCGGGGGCGCCAGGTCAAGTTGGCGCCGTGCGCGGGTGGTGCCACGTGGCAAACGGCGACGGTACCTGCGGACGCGAGACATCCGTACGAAACAGTCGACGCGGTATGCGATTGCGGCCGACTAGGCGCCGCCGCGACGCGTCAGGCGCAGTGTTCTGATCTCGCCCTTGCGGAGCATTCCCGCCGCGGCGCCGTCGAGCGGCGTCTCGTCGATCCGGGACCGCGTCGACGCGAACGGCGACTCGATCGAGAGATCCGTGAGGTCCGCGGCAACCGCGCGCAGCACGATCCCCTCCCCTGCCTCCGCGCCCTTGAGCGCGGTGACGAGGACGTCGCCGGCGACCGCGAGGAGCGGCTCGGGTGCGACCCCGGCAGGCCCCACGGCGAACGGCGTTCGGTAGTCGGCGGAGTGGCGGAGCAGGTCGCCATCGGACAGCCCGGGCGCGATCTCGATCGCGTACTCGAACGTGGATCCGCCGAGGCACTGCGCGCCTGGTGTCGCGATCGTCGGCCCGGCGCCGCCGGGACGCGTCGCAAGGTCGTCGCGCGACAGCCAGCCGGTGCACCGCAGCAGCGTCACGGCGACATCGAGACCGTCGCGCGTCGGGACCGTCTCATATTCCGGTAGGCCGCGGCCCAGCACGAGGAGGTCGCCCGCCGCGACGGCACCGGATGTGTGCGCGGTGAGTGCCGGCGGCTCGTACCAGGCGGCGCCCGTCCACACGGGACGGACGGGCCGTGGGACGACGGCAAAGTGACCCTCGGCGCGGATCGTCGAGTCGTTCGAACCGCCCGGCGCTGCGAACAGGACTCGGAGGCGGTGGTCCTCGGCGCGATTGTCGATCGTCGTCGTGAACTCGACGCGCGGCGATCCCGCGGTCACGCGAATCCGCGTCGCGACGGGAACCGCCACGTCGCCGTCTCGACGCCGGCGATCGGTCGACAGGCGCACCGGCAGTCGGAGCGTCAGCGCGACCTCGAGCTCCGCGACGACCGGACCCGAGGCGACGACGCGAGCCGTCCCGTTCGGCGACGCCCCGAGCGGCACGTCGAACTCGACCGGGCAGAAGTTGTACTCGTCGCCGCGATCGGCCACGTCCTCGAACCGGTGCAGGCCCGTGTGCACGAGCCCGCTCCGTTCGTCAGTAACGGTGATCGAGCCATCGGGGTGCGCGACGACGGTAACGATGCCGTTGGTCAGCCCGTCGCTCGCGACCGCCGTGGCCGCGTACGCCGGTCCTCCCGCTCCGGTCCCCGCCTCGAGCGTCACCGTTCGGGCGCCGAAGCCCGGGATCCGCGTCGCGACAAGCGCCACGGTCTCATCGCCGGACCCGTCGATCTGTGCCGCGACACGAGTTCCGGTGCCGTCCACGGCGACAAGCGACGAGGCGCCGGCGAGCTCCCCCGGAAGCGGGATGGCGACCGCGCCACCACGCGGGTGTGCGAGCGGGTTGACGACCGACACCGACGCCGAGCGAACCGGCTCGTAGCCGAATGCCTCGACCTCGCCCGCGAGCGACGCGAGCGCCTCACGCCGAATGCGCTCGGCGATCCGGATCGCCGCGGTGAACCGCGGCAGCATGTCGATCGCTACCTCGTCGACGGAGCACCCCGAGATCGAGTCGTGGGGCATGTTGGTCACGTGCTGGCGCCATGCGCGGCCGAGCTCCGCGCGCGGGTACGCGTACGTCGTGCGCCCGGCCAGCGTCGCGAGCGAGGCGAGCGTCTCGGCGACGAGGATCGCCCGCTCCGATCGCTCGGCCGCCTGCTTCAGGTACATCCGGCTCGAGTTGATGCCGCGAAGGACCGGCGCGTCGCGCCCGGCCACGAGCTCGCCGCGGTGAACCGGCAGCTCGCCGAGCGTCGGCGCGAGGCGCCGCCAGTAGTCGTCGTACGACCCGATCTCGATCTCGGTATCCGGATGCGCCACGCGGGCGTGCTCGAGCAGGTCGGGCAGCGATGCCTGGATCGGCTCGTGATCCGAGCCGTTGCACAGGAACAGCTCCCGCGTCCCCGTTCGCTCGAGCTCCGTCGCGTAGGAGCGGACGAACCGCTCGAACCGTGCCGCGGTCGCCGCGGGCTGGCGGTCGGGGCGGTCGCGCAGGTCGACGCCGCCCTCGGCCCAGCGCCCGATGTTCGACGCGTTGCCGTAGGAACCCAGCTGCCGGACGGCCGTGACGGCCGTCCCGTCGGACGCCTCCCACGTGAATGCCAGCCCGAGGCGATTCGCCTCGTCGCCGAGTCCCCGCCAGAAGATGAACGAGTCGAGGCCGAAGCCGCGAAGGATCTGCGGCAGCTGCGCGACGTGACCGAACGTGTCCGGCATATAGCCGACGCCCATCGGCTCCGCGCCGAACCGGGCACATACGGCGCGGCCGATGAGGAAGTTGCGGACGAGCGGCTCGGGGCCGGCGAGGAACTCGTCCGGCAGGACGTAGGCCGGCCCCGTCGACAGGCGCCCCGCGGCGAGGAGCGCGCGGAGCCGCGGCTCGAGGTCCGGCCGCAGCTCGACGACGTCCTCGAGGATGATCGCCTGCCCGTCGAGCGTGAACGTCCGGAACCGGGAGTCGGTCTCGAGGACATCGCAGATGGTCTCGACGACGCGCGCCAGGCGGAGCCGGAAGACCTCGAACGGGAGATACCACTCGCGATCCCAGTGGGTGTGCGGGACGATCGTGAAGTGGTAGCCGGCGATGGGATCGCGCGAGGTCACGTCCGCGTGGCGCGGGACGACGACCGTCTGTGGTTCGGGGGCGGCGATCGGGTGCGGGGCGTGCCCATTGACGGACGTGGGCAGCAGGTCGGTCATGGCGGGCGGGGCTCCCGTGACGGGTGGGTGCGCTCTGCCGGTCAGCGTCGCAAAGGGTACATCGGTGCGCCAACGCAACGGAGGTCCCGCGGACACCCCGGACCTATCGCTCGCGCCTCCGGGCAACAGCCGAATCGCGCACGGCGCGGGCCACGACGAGCGCGGCGACGCCGGTCGCCAACGCGCAGGCCAGGAACAGGCCACGCAGCGTGAGCGCGTCGCCCAGCTGTCCGCCGACCGTCGCGCCCACGATCGAGCCGACGCTGAACGCCGTCCCGGAGAAGATGCCCTGTGCGGTCGCCTGGAGGCGGGACGGCGCCTCGCGCGACACGTACGTGACGGTCCCGACGTAGAAGAGCGCGAAACCCACGCCGGCGAGCGGCTGGATCGCGAGCAGCAGCGCCACGTTCGTCGTCAGGCCGAAACCCAGGGCGCGGACCGCGAACGCGATCGCGGCAAGAACGAGCAGTCGCTCCGACCCGATTCGCCGGACGAGCGTCGGGAACGCGAACATGAGCGGTACCTCGACGATCGCGCCGAGCGCCCACGCGAGGCCGACGACCTGCGCCGGCGCGCCCAGCGTGACGAGGTGGACCGAGAAGAACGTGCTCACCGCCGTAACCGCGGACCACAGGAGCGTCGAGCCGGCGAGGAACAGGCCCAGGCTTCCCTGCCGGAGCAACGCGGCGACATCGCTGCGGCCGACGCGCAGGAGGCGGCGGCCGCGACCGCTCGCGCCACCCAAAAGCAGCCAGCCTGCGACCGACGTCAGCGCCAGTGCCGGGACGTAGACGAGGAACAGCCCGGCAGGCGTCGTGCGATCGACCACACCGCCGACGACGAGCGCAGCGACGATGAACGCGACAGAGCCCCAGGCGCGGGCGCGGCCATAGCGGTCGCGGTCGTCGCCGAGGAGATCGACGGTTCGTGCGTCGAGCAACGGGATGACACCCGACGCACCCGCGGCGAGGATGACGACGCCAGCCGCGATCGCGATCGGGTCCCGGGCGAGGGCGAGCAGGACTGCGCCGGCGGCACCGAGCGCTGCGGCGAGCGCGAGCGGCGGACGGACGGCGCCGAGCTCGTCGGAGACCGCTCCCCACGCCGGCGCGGCGGCCAGCCCGACGGCTGCCTGGAGCGCGGCGAGGACACCAATCGCCGCGACGGTCAGCCCGATCGAGCGGTAGTAGACCGCCAGGTACGGCGTCAGCGCGCCGACGGCGGTGAAGTAGACGGAGTAGACGACCGCCGGCCGGACGACGGACGCGACCGGGCGTGGCGCGCCGATCGGGGTTGCCGGCGATGCCTCGGTCAGCGGTCCCGCCTCTCGAGGGCGATGAGCGACAGGAGCTCGTAGGCGAGGTTGGCGGCGAGAAACGCGGTCTGCTGCGCCGGGTCGTAGGCCGGGATGACCTCGACGACATCGGCGCCGACGAGGTGGACGCCGCGCATCGCGCGCAGGATTGCGAGACCGTCGTGGGCGGACAGCCCGCCGGGTTCGGGCGTGCCGGTACCAGGCGCGAACGCCGGATCGATGACGTCGATGTCGAACGACACGAACGCGGGGCCGTCCCCTACCCGGTCCACAATTCGCCTCGCTGTCTCGAGCGGGCCGATGCGCAGGACGTCCTCTGTCGTCAGGTACTCGAGCCCAAGCTCCGTCCGGAGCCCCGTCCAGTCGTCCTTGCCGTAGACGGAGCCGCGGAGCCCGATCTCGATGGACCGCGCGACGTCGACCAGCCCCTCCTCGATCGCGCGCCGCATCCACGTCCCGTGGTTGTACTTCTCGCCGAAGTAGCTGTCCCACGCGTCGGTGTGCGAGTCGAAGTCGATGACCGCGACCGGGCCGCGCGACCGCGTCGCCCGCAGGTGTGGCAGCGTGGTGGCGTGGTCGCCGCCGATGAGCAGCGGGACGATGCCGGCCTCGACGATCGGCGCGACGGCCTCCTCGATCGCCGTGTAGCTGCGTTCCGTGAAGCCCGGCACGATCGCGACGTCGCCGAAATCGACGCACGACAGGATTTCGAACGGCAGCACGTCGAGGTTCGCGTTGTACGGGCGGAGCATCACGCTCGCCGCGCGCACCGCGTTCGGGCCGAACCGACCGCCGACGCGGTAGGTGACCCCCGTGTCGAACGGGACACCGACGATCGCCACGTCGACGTCCTCGAGGTCGCGGACGTACGGCAGCCGTGCGAACGTCGACGGGCCAGTGAACCGGGGCGAGCGCAGCGAGTCCTCGGGGACGTAGCGGGGCATCACGGAAGGGTACGACGCCGCTCCGACCCCCGGTACGATGCCGCGGTCACGTTGCACCGCTGACGACGGAGCGAGGAGAGCGCCACGATCCGGCTCGAGCGATTCGACGACGTCGACGCGTTCCTCGCCAGGGTTGGGCCATTCCTGTCGGAGCGCGAGGCGGAGCACAACCTCATCCTCGGCATCTGCTCGCACCTCAAGAGCGCGCCGGAGATCTTCGCCGGCCCCCCGGACCTCGTGGCCGTGATCGGTGGGTTCCGCGTCGTCGCGGCGGCCGTCCGCACGCCGCCGTACAACATCGTCCTGTCGGAGGTCGATGACCCCGCCGCGCTCGCGGCGCTCGTCGAGGCGTTTACGGCCGATGACGTCGTGGGCATCACTGGCCCCGCCGACGAGGCGGAGCTCTTCGCGGCGCTCTGGTCGAGCCGCACCGGGCGAGGCCACCGGCTCGCCATGTCCGAGCAGATCATGCGGCTGACGGCGGTCGTCGCGCCGCCGCGCGTCGGGGGCCTGGTGCGCGTGGCGGCGAGGACCGATCGGGAAGTCATCGCGGCCTGGGCGCGCGCGTTCGAGACCGAGGCCTTCGGCGAGGACCCCGGCGACGTCTCGAATCGCGTCGACCGGTGGTTCTCCGGCCGCGGCTGGACGATGTACCTGTGGGACGACGGCGGGCCGGTCTCGATGTGCGGCGTCAGCGGCGCGACGCCGCACGGCATCAGGATCGGGCCCGTCTACACGCCGCGCGAGCTGCGCGGCCGCGGCTACGCGAGCGCGTGCGTCGCGGCCGCGAGCGAGGCCCAGCTCGACGCGGGCCGCCGCTACTGCTTCCTCTTCACCGACCTCGCCAACCCGACGTCGAACCACATCTATGCCTCGGTCGGCTACGAGCCGATCCGCGACATCGCGCTGATCGTTTTCGACCCGCCGCGACGGGCGGAAAACGAAGGCCCCGGCGGTGGAACCGCCGGGGCCGTTGACGCCTGATCGGTTTCGGCTACCGAGCGCCCGGACTCCCGGCCGGCATCTCGGTCACGAGGATCGAGTTGACGATCGGCTTGTCGCCGCGCTGCGGGGTGAACGTGATGTCGAGATGGCCGTCGGTGACGTCAACCTCGAACGATCGGTCGAGAGCGGTGTCCTTGCCCACGGTTGCGTAGACGTCCAGGTTCGACAGGACCTGCTGGCCCTCGATCGAGACGCTGAACACGCGACCGCCGGCCTTCTTGAGGAGGAGCTCGGCGAAACCGAGATCGACCCGGTAGTGACCGTTCGCGAGATCGAACCTGTAGCTCGTCATCGCGGTTCGGAGATCCTGGTACAGCCGATCCTCTGTCGTGCCGCCGATCGGCACCGTCGAGACCTTCGTCGCGCTCGCGCCGACGTAGCCGTACGCGCCGGCACCGTACGCGCGGTCCGCGGCGAACACGTCGCCGTTGGCGTTGACGTACTGCGCACCGCCCGCGTTGACCCCCTGCTGGTAGGCGGGGACGACGAGGACGACCGGGACCTGGATGTTGGCGTTGGCTGGATCGTTCGTCTGGATGACGACGATGGCGTGGTAGACGCCGGGCGCGAGGCCCGTCGAATCGACGTCGATGCCGATTTCGGTGCTGCCATCGATGGCGACGGAGCCCTCGGTCACGGTCGTCGACAGCCACGGGACGTCGCTGAAGTTCGGCAGCCCCGACTCGACGTTGTACGCCATGCCGGAGTTCTGGCCGGTGACCCACAGGTTGCCGACGATGTCGGTTTCGATGCCGGCGCCGCCGAAGCCACCGCCATCCGGATGCGGGATCGCACGGAGCGCCTCGCACGTGATCGGATCGAGCAGGTAGATCGTGTCGGTGTCGGAGTTGGTGGCCTCCCACAGCAGCTGGAACGAGCTGTTGAACGCGAGGCCGGAGATCGCCCCGTCGGGCGGGTTGCACTGGCTGAGGGTTGCGCCTGGCGTCGTCCACGTCGGCCCGGCGACGCGGTAGACGATCCCTTCGTTCCAGCCACCGATGTAGAAGACGTCGTGGGTCGGGTCGTACGCGAGGCCGCGCTGGCTCGTCCCGCTCCACGGCGACCCGGTGATCGACTGGACGACCGAGCCATCGGTCGGGTCGATCCCGTAGATCCCGTTGTCGCCGCCGACGTTGACCTGCCAGAGCAGGTGACGGGCGGTGTCGTATGCCGCGTCGCCCGGCCAGTTCCCGGCCCACGGCGTGTCGAACTGGCCGATCCGCTCGCCGTCGGTGTGGAACCCGGCGTCGAGGATGTCGATCGGATCGCTGAGCCAGACGTTGCCGGTGTAACCGACGCCCCACGGCAGACTCATGCCGGGTTTGAAGCTCGAGAGGACGTCGCCGTCCGCGCGGATCGACGGCGGGATGGCGACCGTCTTCGCCGCGAACAGGCCCTTCGTGGTTCGCGCGAGCGAGTTGCCCCCGGTCGGGAGGCGAGTCGGGGCGGCGGCCGCCGCGATGCTGCCGGTTGCGCCGTCGAGGTCGACCTCGCCGACATGGAAGGTCAGGTCTGCGTGGCCGTCGGGGTTCGACAGCGTGACGGTGCCGTGACCGCTGCGATTGGGGGTGAGGACGAAGACGAACGGGCCACCGTCGGCTATGGCATGGGGACGGATCAGATGCAGCCCCACGTCAGTTCCCGGCGTCGTGACGCCGCGAACGATCGTCACGTCGCGATGGACAGCCACGTAGCCGTCGAGGACGAAGTCCGCGGGCCACGTGCCCTCGGGGCCCGTGACGGACCACGTGCCGTCGCCGGCCGTCTGGGTCGTCAGGTCGAGTGGGCTGTCGGCGCGCTGCGCGTGGACCGTCACGGCGACGTCGCCGATCGGGTCGCCGGAGTGCGCGTCGGTAACGGTCCCGGAGAGTGCGCCGAAGTCCGCCGGCAACGTCACGGTGAACGTGACGTCGATCGGCACCTGCTGCTGCTTGGGGGCGTTGGTCACGAGCACGACCAGCGCGTGATACTCGCCCGGCGTGAGGCCGGCGCCGTTCATGTTGATCGTCACGTCCTCGTCACCGCCGGCGGCAACACTGTCCGTGTCAGGGGTCTCGCTCAGCCACGGCAGGTCCGCGAACGGCTGGATGGTTCCGTGGCCCGTGTCGGGCGCCCAGTCCGACGGGGCGTTCAGACCGACGACGAGCCCGACGTTGATGAAGCCGTCGTCGCCGCTGAGGGCGTCGAGCGGGATGTCGAAGAGGATGCTGTGGTCGTCGATCGTGGCGGGGACGTCCGCCACGAGCTCGAACGTGTTCGCGTCGAAGACGAGGATCTCCGGGCTTCCGCTGTTCTGCGTCCCGAAGAGGTCGACGATGTACTCCATCCCGACGTCCTGGGTCGGCAGGCCGAAGAACGCCTCTGCCGGAAGCCCCGTCGAGGCGTTCTGGTCGGTGTCGAGGAACAGGAAGCCGCCGATCTGGTTCATCGGCGTCGTCGGGCTGAAGTCGAGGCCGATGCCGACGACCGACGACCCGTCCGAGCCGCCACGGATCGCGATCACGTCGTCGGCGTCGAGCGAATCGCCGGCCGGGTCGGTGACGACCGGGCTGAGGGTGACAGGCGGCAGGTCCGCAATCTTCGTCCGCGGGAACGAGGCCGGCACGGACTGCTTCGCCCAGGTGTGCTTGCGGATGACGGTTGAGGTCGGCGTCGGCAGCGGCGGGATCGTGACTCCCAGCTGCCGCTCCTTGGCCGTCCAGAGCAGCGGACCGCTGCCGGCGTTGCTCAGCGTGACCGTGGCGCTCGCAGAGCCGCCGTAGTCGACGCTTTCGTTGACGGTCGTGGGCGTCGCGGACGCGACGGAGGCTGCCAGCGCGAAGTCCTGGATGGCGTCGCTCCCATCCGTGACCGTCGCGGGAGCGGTGCCGTCGACGTAGTAGGTCATGCCGGCGGTCAGGGTGTACGTGCCCGGGCGGACCCGCAGGCTGTACGTCCCGTCGGCTCCTGTCGTCGCGGTCCGCCCGCCAGGCGCCGCGGTGACGTGTGCGCCGGCGATCGGCAGGTGGTCGTTCGCGTCGGTCACTGTCCCGTGGACGATGCCGGTCGCGACGTGCTCGAACCGATACGCCTCGTTCGTGCCGAGGAGGTCGTCGAGGAACGAGAACTGGAGCGCGTCGGTGCCGGTCGCGTTCTCGATCCCGATTCCCGCGTTACGGCCGTCGCCGGGCGACGCCGCGTTGTTGCCGTAGACGAGGTCGATGGAGCCGTTCTCCCAGAGCTTGACCTCGAAGCTCGCGCGCGCCGACGCACCCTGCGCCTTCACGCCGCTGTACTCGATGACGAACGCGCGGTTGGGCGCGCTGCCGACGGTCGCGTAGTCAATCGAGCTCGAGTCGTCGAGGAACAGGTCCTGCCACAGCGCGTAGATCGCGGCATTCGGGGTCGACGTGTTCGGGATCGCGACGGGGAACGAGTTGTACTGATCGGCAGCAAGGAAGTTGATGTAGCCGTTGTCCGACAGGAAGACCTGGTGGTAGCTCGTGCCGTAGAACGAGAAGTCGAATGGCAGCGTCAGCCGGCCCGCGAACTCGTCGCCAAAGAGCGCCGACTGCGTCCCCGCGTCGACCCAGTCGAACGCGATCGGCCGGCAGCCGTGCCCGAAGTCGTCGAGCTTGCGGAACAGGCCGAAGTCCTGGGTGATGTTCTTGTCGACGAGGGAGATGTCCGCCGTGCCGACCTCCGTGCAGCCGCCGGCGTTCGCGCGCAGCGTGTAGTCGCCGATGGGCAGCTCGAGGCTGTACGCGCCCGCCGCGTTCGTCGTCGCGGCGACGACCGGCGTGCCGAGGGCCTTGACGGACGCGCCCTCGATGGCGCTCCCGTCCTCCGACGCGGTGACCGTCCCGGAGACGGTGAATCGCGGCAGTGCTGTCAGCGCGAAGTCCTGGTCCGTGTTCGTGTCCTGGACGATGACGACGCCGGGGGCCGGCAGCACCTCGTAGCCGAACGCGTCGGCCCTGGCGTTGTACGTGCCGGCGGCGAGGAACAGCGAGTAGTCACCGGTCGCGTCCGTCGTCGCAGCGAAGTCGCGATCGCCGTTGGAGGCGATGACACGCGCACCGCCGATCGGCGCGCCGCCGGCGGCGTCCGTGACGGTGCCGGACAGCGTGCCGCCGGTCTTCACGAGGTCGACCGCGGCCTTGGCGTCGATGCGGCCCTCGCCGTAGACGTAGTTCGGGTCGTTGTCCGACGGGTCGGGGCTGCCGCACTGGCCGTCCGGCTTGTCGACGGCCGTGACGTTGAGCGCATTGAGGACGGCGTCGTAGTCGCCGATCAGCGCGGACTTCGCGGACAGCATCAGGGCGATGGCGCCGACGGTGTGCGGTGCCGCCATGGACGTGCCGGAGAACGATTCGTAGCCGCCGCCGGGAACGCTCGAGACGACGTCGGCGCCGGGGGCGGAGACGTTCGGGCTGACCTTGCCGCTGGGCGACGGCCCGCGGCTGGAGAAGTCCGCGATCGTGTCCTTGATGTTCGTCGCGCCGACGCTGATGACGTTGTCGAAGTTGCCGGGCGTGCCGGCGCTGCCGCACGATGGACCCGAGTTGCCGGCGGAAAAGACGGGGATGATCGAGGCCGCTCGCCATGCCTGGACGGTCTCGACATAGAAGTTGTCGTTCGGGTCGTCGCTGCCCCACGAGTTGTTGACGACGTGGGCGGCGAGCGCGGGATTCGGGTTGTTGCCCTCGAGGTCCGTCGGGGCCAGGATGAACTGGCCGGCGGAGATGAGCGACTCGCTCGTGCAGCCGAAGTCCTCGCAGCCCTTGGCCGCGAACCAGGTCGCGCCCGGCGCGACGCCCGTGTCCGGCGTGAACGGGCCAGGCCCGTCGCCGCCGACCATCGTCCCCATCGTGTGCGTCCCATGGCCGACGTTGTCGCACGGCTCGCCACCGCAGACGCCCGCCGGATCCCACCAGTTGTAATCGTGGCTGAAGCTGCCGTCGTGGTTGTTGCCGCGGTAGTGCTCGACGAGCGCTGGGTGGCTGAACTCGACGCCCGTGTCGACGTTCGCGACGGTGATCCCTGAGCCGAGAATGCCCTGCGCCCAGACCTGGTCGGCGCCGATCTTCTCGACGCCCCATTCCGGGTCGCCAGCGGCGGCGAGGATCGCCGCCTTCGCCTCAACCGGCTTCACCAGCGGATAGATCTTCGTCGGGTGGACGGACGAGACCTCCTTCAGCGCCGCGAGCTTCGCAGCGAGCTTCGCGTCGCCCGTGACGATCAGGGAGTTCGTCAGCCAGTAGCTCCGCGCTTCGGCGTTCTTGACGCCCTTCACCACCGCCAACGCCGCGGCCTGCGACTTCTTCGCGGTCGCGGTGAGCGCGTCGAAGACGAACTTCGCCTTGCCGGCGTGGGTCTTCTGCTTCGCCGCTCCCCGCAGGTCCGCCTTCGCGGCGAACTCGACGATGAACCGCGTCGCGCCCTTCTCGAGCGTCTTCGACAGCGTCTTGTCGATCTTTGCGGCTGCGGACGCCGCCGAATCCGGTCTCGTAGTCGCCGCGGCAGCGGCAAACGCCGTGCCGACCTGGGCGATGACCAGGATCGCGGCGAACGCGAACGCAATGGGACGACGACCCATGACCGGACCTCCCCCTCCTCCGGTCCCTCCCTGAGACCGGATGGACCCGCCGGCCACGCCGATCGGCGTACAGCGGCGGTGGCACCGCGTCGCGCGGCTCCCCTCAGAGCGCGTGTGTCGTCCTGCTCTTCAGTTGCGCGGGTCGCGCACCGTCGCCACCCTCAGGCGCCGCACGCGATCTCCCTACCCTCGGGCGCGATCCTAGTCCGGGGTGGTGCGGAGGGGAAGTAGGGAAATCGCCCCGTTGCCGCTAGGCAACGATTTACCGTGCCGGCGCGCTACGGCGGCATCACGTGCTGGGACAGACCGATGTCGCGCGGCGCGATCGCGCCGCCCGAGGGCGAACGCTGACGGATCCAGCAGCGGCAACGAGGATCGCCGCGGACGCGTGGTCCGGCACTCATTCGTCGCCGACGGAATCGATAATGGCGATGATCTCGTCGCCGTAGCGGTCGAGCTTCGCTGGGCCCATCCCCTTCACGCGGCGGAGCGCCGGCAGCGACGACGGCCGCGCCTCCGCGATAGCGAGCAGCGTCTGGTCGTGCGCCACGACATACGCGGGGACGCCGTCGGAGCGGGACCGCGTCGAGCGCCACTCGCGGAGCGCGGCGAAGAGCGGCTCCTCCCCGTCGCGCGGCGGGGCCGCCATGACCGGTACCGCATCCGGGAGGCGGCGAACCGTCCGCGGCGGCCGCGGCAACAGATCCGCGAGGAAGCGACTGGGACGGCGGCGCGACTCGCGGCCACGTGACTCGCGACTCTCCGCCCACGACAGCGCGAGATGGATGCGCGCCCGAGTCATCCCGACATACAGGAGACGGCGTTCCTCTGCGAGCGCCGTGTCGTCATCCGCGGCCTGACGCGTCGGCAGGCTCCCCTCCTCGAGCATCGGCAGGAAGACGGCGTCCCACTCGAGTCCCTTGGCGCGGTGATACGTCAGCAGGTTGACGCCGTCCGCGGAGCGCTCGCGCTCGTGCGTTCGGCGTGCGTCGATGTCCGCCAGCCAGTCCGCCGCGGTCGCCAAGGCGTTGTCCCGGACGAGCTCGCCGAGGATGGCAAGCAGCGTGTCGAACGCCGCCGCTCGCTCCGCGGCCTCGCCCGTCGCGGCAGTCGGACCCTCCTCCGCGTACCCGAGCTGCCGCGTCCACAGCTTCCGGACGGCAGCCGCGAGAGCGACACCGCTCGCGTCGATCTTCGCCGTACGGATCGTGTCGATCGCCGCGCGTACGTCCGCCCGGTCGTAGAAGCGGATACCCCGGACTACGTACGCAAGCCCGGCACGCGTCATCGCCTCCTCGAGCGGCGCCAGCTGGGCGTTCATTCGGACGAGGACGGCGATCCCGGACGCGGCGACGCCGTTGGCGAGATGCCGACGGACACCGGCGGCGACCGCGAGGAGCTCGGCCTCGCCGGTCGCGTGGCGCTCGATCGTGGGCGTCGGGCCGTCCGGCCGCGTCGCCGTCAGGCGCTTCGTCCGACCCTCCGCCGCGAGCAGTCGGTTGGCCAGCGCGAGAACCTGCGGCGTCGACCGATAGTTCTCGATCAGCTCCACGACGCGCGTGTCGGGATGGCGAGCGGCGAACCCGGTCAGGAAATCGCTCGTCGCGCCCGTGAAGGTGTAAATGGTCTGGTCCTCGTCGCCGACGACGCACAGGTCGCGGCGATCCCCGACCCACAGCTCGAGCAGCCGCTCCTGGAGCGGGTTCGTGTCCTGGTACTCGTCGACGCTGAACCAGCTCTTGCGCGCCCGAACCGTCTCGAGTGCGTCCTCGTCCTGCTCGAGCAGGTCGACGGTCCCGACGAGCATGTCGTCGAAGTCGAGGCGATTCGCCCGCTCCTTGGCCCGCTCGTACGCCGCGAACGTTCGAGCCATGAGGTCGTGCGGGACGGGCGGCGTCCGAAGAACCGCGACCCGCTCGTAGTCGCGCGGACCGATCCGTCGACTCTTCGCCCACTCGATCTCGTCGGCGATGTCCTTGACCGGCGTGAATCGGTAGTGGCCCGGCAGCGACCGGGCCAGCGGCACGAGCAGCCTGAGCTTCGAGTCGAGGATCTCCGGGAGCGCGACGCCGTCGTGGCGCGACGGCCAGAAGTGGCGGAGCTGGCTGAGCGCATGCGCGTGGAAGGTGCGTGCGGTGACGCCGCGGAGTCCGAGGCGCGCGAGCCGCTGCGACATCTCGTTGGCGGCCTTGTCCGTGAAGGCGACGACGAGAACCTGGTCCGCGGGCACGACGCCCGTCCGGATCGCGTACGCGGCGCGCCGGCTGATCACCCGCGTCTTGCCCGTGCCGGCGCCGGCGAGGATCGCGACGGGGCCCGTGACGGCCTCGACGGCCTCGCGCTGCGCGGCGTTGAGATCGGCGAGGAGCTCGTCGGCGGGCGCGACGGTGACCACGCCAAAAGGCTACCAGCGGCGGCTTACCCCGCGATTGCCACGCGCTCGCGGCGCTCTGCGCGGATCGTTGCCAGCGCGAGGAACAGGATCAATGCGATCAAGCCGGCGGCACCACCGGCCAACCCGAACGCCTCGACGATCCCGCTCTTGCCCGGGTAGCCCGACTGCCACCGTTCGGCAAGCCCGATCGTGCCGGCAACGACGCCGACGACCCCGGCCCCGACCACCACCCGCGTGAACGATCTGCGGCCGCGTCGCCACGTCTGCCAGAGGAGTAGCACGAGCGCCGCTATCCAGCCGACCCCGGCCACGATCAGAGTTCCGATCGCGCCGGCTTGCGTCCCGATTACCGGGATGGGACCCGGGAGCGACGGGGAGCAGCCGGCGGGAAAGAACGCCGGCGGGTATGCCGCCCCGACACGGTGGTCCATCCGGCAGCCCTCATTGATCTGCTCGCCGCCGAAGAACAGCACGAGGACGGCGACCGGCAGCGCGGAGACGAGGACGACGATGAGGAGTCCGGTCGACGGCCGAGGGATTCGCACGTCGCCATCCTCGCGCCCGCGAGGCCACCGTCAACCGGGACGTTCGGGCGACGATGACGCCGCGACGTACGACGTCCTCGCGGCACCCGGCAGGCCGAACGATGCGATCGCCACCGCGACGGC
>DATFPL010000279.1:0-8523 GCA_035264845.1 Candidatus Limnocylindrales bacterium
TCCGATCGTCGCGATCGGCGGCGTGACGGAGCTCGCGGACGTGCTCGACTTCCTGGCTGTCGGCGCGGCCGCGGTCCAGGTGGGAACCGCGATCTTCGCCGACCCGACGCTCCCGGTTCGGCTCATCGACCAGCTCGCCGACGAGTGCGCGCGGCGCGGCCTCGACTCGTATCGGCCGCTCGTCGGGACGGCCCTGCCGAAAAAGGCCGGCGCGCCGTCGGCAAAGGGCGTCGAATACCGGCCGTGACCGCACGCGCCCTACACTCGCCTTCGTGACAACCATCAAGCCGTCGCTCGAAGGCTCGGCGCGGGCAGCGATCGCGGCCAGAACCGAGGAGTTGTTCCGGAGCTCCGGGGCGCTCCGCGAGGGGCACTTCCAGCTGAAGAGCGGCCGTCACTCGACAGGGTACCTCGAGAAGTTCCTCGTCCTCCAGGACCCCGCGGCGACCAGCGAGCTGTGCGGCTACTGGGCAGCGGAGCACGGACGCGCCGTCGGGCCTGACGTCGATCTCGTCGCCGGCCCCACGACGGGCGGCGTCATCCTCGCCTTCGAGACCGGCAGGCAGCTCGGGACGCGCGCGATCTTCGCGGAGGAGGTTCGCGACGCTGCCGGGACGACGCGGCGCGCGTTCCGCCGCGGCTTCGCCATCGAGCGCGGCGAGAAGGTCCTCCTCGTCGACGACATCCTGACGACGGGCGGCTCCCTCCTCGCGATGCTCCCCGCGGTCGAGTCGCTCGGCGGCGAGATCGTCGGGTGCCACGTCCTCGTCGACAGATCCGGCGCCGATCGCCGCACCCTTACGTCGCCGTTGACCGGACGCGTCTACCCGCTCACGGCGTTGTGGCGCTTCGACCTTCCGACGTTCGACGGCGGCGAGGATTGCCCGGCCTGCCGGGCGGGGCTGCCGCTCCACGCGCCGGGGAGCTCGGGTACGGATGCGGCCGCCGGGAGTGCGGCGGGCCCGGCCGCCTGACTCTGCCGTGGATCGGCGCACCGTCGCCTTCTTCGTCGGCGTCCTTGTCGCGATCGCCGTCCTCGGCCTCGGGGCGAGCGGTTTCGGCCGGAGTTCGACCGCCGGCCGCCCAGACGGCAGCCCGACCGTCGACGGCATCGTCGTCGGCGTCGACGCGACGAGCCTCAACGACGTGAGCGGCTTTCGCCTCCGCACCGACGACGGCAGGACCGTGACGTTCGGGCTGTCCGAGCTTCGCGACCGTGTCGACTTCCCTCCGGGCCACCTCAGCGAGCACGTCGCGAGCTCGGTCCGCGTCCGCGTGTGGTACCGCGACGACGGCGATCGGATCGAGGCGCTGTGGCTCGAGGACGCCGCCGCTACTTGACCGCGTCGAGCGCGGCCTTGATCTCGGCGTCCGAGAAGATCAGCTCGAGGGAGCTGCGGACGGCGCCGTCGCGGTCGACCACGAAGATGAACGGCTCGCTCACCAGCCCCCACTGCTCCGTCGCCTCGGTCGCGGTGAGGTCGGGGGGATCGCCCGTCAGGACGGGCTGGAGCTGGCCGTCCTCGAACGTCAGCTTGTATGGCTCGACGTGGATGAACTTCACGCTCGGGTATTTCGCGACCCACGGCTTGAGCCGGTCGAGCGTCGGGCCGCACTGGGCGGTCTTGCAGAACCTGGGCGTCGCGAACGCGACGAGGAACGGCTCGTGCGCCGCGATCGCGTCAGCGACCGAGGTCTCGTAGAGCGCCTTGATCGGTGCGGTGTCGGTCGAGATCCGCGCGATGTCGCCGCCGACATCCCTGAGCGTCGGCGTCCGCGTTGCGGGCGCCTTCTGCCCGACGTGCACGACCCGGCTCGTCGCCGAGACCTGGAAGCTGAGCCGGATCGTTTCCGGCTGGCCGCCGGGCGTCTGCGTCGCGATCTCCGCGCCCCAGACACCCGCTTCCGCGAACGTCACGGGCGCGATGTAATCGCCGCGCTCGTTCTCGATCGCCCAGACGAATGACGTGTCGGTCGTCGTCACTGGCTTCGCGACATCGCGGCCGAGGTTGTAGAAGGCGACCTTGACCGTCCGCTTCGGATCCCCGACCGGCGTGTTCGTCTTCGCGTCGAGGAAGATGAACAGCAGGCGATTCGCGCCACACGTCATCTCGGCGCTCGAGTTGATGAGAACCGGCACGAGCGATGGCGCGGTCGACGGCGGGCCCCAGCCGGCCGGGATTCCGGGGTCCGGAGCTGACGGGCACGAGCCGGACGCGGCGGGCGACGATGGAGCGTTGCCGGTCGCGGACGTCGCCGGAGTCGCCGCGCACGACGCAAGGAGCAGGGGTGCGGCGAGCAGGAGCCGCAGTCGGGACAGGGGACGCACGGCGGAAAGCGTACCCGCGCCCGCTCAACGGTGCCTTTGCGGCTTCCGATCGCGCGCTCGCCCGGCGAGCGTATGCGACGCGCCGCCCCGTTCACCGGTCGCCGCGCTCGTCCGACGAGCGCGAGTAACCGTTCGCGTCGCCGCCGCTCGTCCGGCGAGCATTCGCGGCGCCTCGGCGCGCGCGTTCACGGCATGTGCTCGCGGGACGAGAGCCCGGGCGGGGAAAACGGGCAGGGCGCGCTAGAATTCGGTCCGAACCCACCCCCAGCGCGGCGTCGGTAGCGACGCGCCCCCGGAGACCTCCTTGACCCGGTTTCAGAAGCTCGCCGCGGCGACGGTCGCGACGACGCTCGTCCTCGTCACGATCGGCGTCGTCGTGCGGGCGACGAACAGTGGCACGGCCTGCCCAACGTGGCCGGGCTGCTTCAATGGTCAGTTCCTGCCGCGGCTCGACCAGGGGTTCCAGGTCTGGATCGAGTGGGTCCATCGGACCGTGGCGGTCATCATCGGCGTGCTGATCCTCGCGATGGCGTTCGTCGCGGTCCGGTCACATCGGGATCGTGCATCGATCCTCTGGCCGTCCGTCGCCGCAGTGGCGCTCGTCGGCTTCCAGGCGTGGCTCGGCCGCGAAACCGTCCGCCTCGGCAACTCCGGCGAGTCCGTCACCGCGCACCTCGCCGCGGCGATGGCCCTGATCGGGCTCCTCGTCTACCTCCTCGTCCGCTCGCTCTACCCGCCACGGATCGGGGGACGCGGCTCGAGCCAGCGGTTCACGCTGCTCGCGACGTTCGGTGCCGTCGCGACGTACGCGCTCCTGCTGTTCGGCTCGCATGTCACCGCCGCGAACGCGTGGAACGTCTTCCCGGACTGGCCGCTCATGGGCGGGACGCCGTTCCCGCCGCTCGCCGGCGACGCGGTCGTGGCGCATGTGCTCCATCGGTGGGTCGCCGTCATCGTCGGTCTGATCGTCGTGGCGACGGCGCTGGTCGCCTGGCGGACGCAGCGACGCAACCGGCCGATCGTCGCGCTCGCCGTCTCGGCGGCGGTGCTCTATCCGGTCCAGGCGCTCGTCGGCGGGCTCCAGGTCCTCACGAATCTCGCCGAGTGGACGCAGACGCTCCATGTCGCCCTCGGCACGATCATCTGGAGCCTCATGGCAGCGCTCGCGGTCGTGGGCTACTACGAGGCGCGGACCACTCCGGTTGCCGGTGACGCGACGTACACGGGTGCGGGCGTCGGCGAAGGCCCAGGCGCGGAAGGCCCAGGCGGGCGCCGCAGCGCCGGCCACTCCGTGCGCGCCTACATCGCGCTCACGAAGCCGCGGATCATCGAGCTGCTGCTGGTAACGACCGTGCCGGCGATGGTGCTGGCGCAGCGCGGCGTGCCGTCGCTTGGCCTCATCTTCTGGACGCTCGTGGGAGGCTCGCTCGCCGCTGGCAGCGCGAACGCCATCAACTGCTACCTTGACCGCGACATCGACCTGCTGATGGCGCGGACGCGCCGCCGGCCGCTGCCCGCGCACGAGGTCGATCCGTCGAACGCTGTCGTGTTCGGGCTCGTCCTCGGCATCGTGTCCTTCGGCGTCCTGACGTACTTCGTCAATTTGCTGTCGGCATTCCTCGCCCTGCTCGCGATCGCGTTCTACGTCGTCGTCTACACGCTGCTCATGAAGCGCTCGACGCCGCAGAACATCGTCATCGGCGGTGCCGCCGGTGCATTGCCGCCCGTCATCGGCTGGGCGGCGGTCACGGGCGACATCGGGATCCCGGCTTTGCTCCTGTTCGCGCTGGTCTTCTACTGGACCCCGCCGCACTTCTGGGCGCTGTCGATGCGGATCCGGAAGGACTACGCCGCGGCGGGCGTGCCGATGCTCCCCGTCGTCAAGGGGATCGCGGAGACGAGCCGCCAGATCGGTCTCTATTCGATCCTGCTCGTCGCGATCTCGCTCGTCTTCTTCGCGGTCGCGCGAATGGGCTGGATCTATCTCGCGGCCGCGGCCCTGCTCGGCGGCGCGTTCCTCTGGCAGGCCTGGCGGCTGTGGCGGCAGGGCACGTCGCCAGAGGCCTCGACGGCGCAGGCGATTCGCGTCTACAAGTACTCGATCTCGTACCTCTCGCTGCTGTTCCTGGCGGTCGCGGTCGACGCGATCGTGCTGCCGATCCGCTAGTCGCTGACCTGGATTTTCACCCGGTGTTCAACTGCGACCGGCCTCGCCTCTGACGGCTCGTTGCTGTGCGCCCCGTGAGCAGATTCGCCCAATCAGCCGTCGTCGCCTCGCCGGGACACTCGAAAACGCCCGATTCCACTGACTTCCGTCCCGGTTCACGTCCCGGGTTGAACACCCGATGCAAAGCGATGCCGCGGGCCGGGACGCCGTATGCCTGATACACACGCGCGACGCGGCCGCGGACCCGCACCCGCGCGACCACACGGCGGCCCTGTCACGATGCGCCGATGGACATCCATTTCCTCGGCGGCGCGACGACCGTTACCGGCTCGCGCTTCCTGCTGACGACGTCGCGTGCCCGCGTCCTCATCGACTGCGGGATGTTTCAGGGCAGCCCGAACGAGTCGATCCGCAACCGCATCCCGCTCGGGTTCGACCCGAATGAGCTCGACGCGATTCTCCTGACGCACGCGCACCTCGACCACTGCGGGCTCCTGCCCGTTGCCGTCCGCGAGGGGTTCAAGGGCCCGATCCGCGCGACGAAGGGGACCATCGAGCTGGCCAACCTCGTCCTCCTCGACTCGGGCCGGCTCCACGAGGAGTTCGCCAAGCGCGAGGCACGCTGGGAGCGACGCCACCCCGACAAGGTCGAGGCCGACGACGCAAAGGAGCAGGCGCAGTACGCGGCCGCGCTCGAGCAGGCCGCCACGTCCGATGGCGCGGACGAAGCCGCCGCCGTGGCGAGTGAGAGCACGGCATCGGAGCACGTCCCGACGACCATCGAACCGATCGAGCCGGGCGACGGCCACGAGCATCACGACCCCGAAGACGCGCTCCGCAAGCAGCCGCCGGAGCTGATCGTCGACCTCGACGCGCCGCTCTACACGGAGAAGCAGGCGGCCGCCGTCATGCCCCTCTTCAAGTCTGTCGAGTACGACGAGGAGGTCGAGGTGGGCCCGGGTGTCCACGCGACGTTCCTCGACGCCGGCCACATCCTCGGCTCGGCAATGATCCGGGTCAGGATCAGCGAGGACGGACAGGACGAGCGCTACATCGTGTTCTCCGGCGACCTGGGTCGGCCCGGCACGCCGATCATCCGCGACCCGACGACGCTCGTCCACGCCGACTACGTCATCGTCGAGTCGACGTACGGCGGCCGCGAGCATGAGCCGCACGACGAGGCGATTCGGGTCCTCGCCGAGACCGTTCGGATGGTCGCCGAATCAGAGGGCGTGCTGCTCGTCCCGTCGTTCGCCATCGGCCGGACGCAGGAGATCGTCTGGGAGCTGGATAGGCTCATCGAACAGGGCGAGATCCCGGAGCTGCCGCTCTATCTCGACTCGCCGATGGCGTCGAAGGCGAGCGACATCTACCGCCGTCACGCCGACTACTTCGACGAGGAGACGCGCGCGTTGCTGCGGACCGAGGGATCGCCGCTCGACTACCCGAACCAGACGGTCACGAACAACGTCAAGGAGTCGCAGGCGATCGAGCACGCGCAGCGCCCGTACATGGTGGTCGCGTCGAACGGGATGCTGACGGGCGGCCGCGTCGTCGGCCACCTGCGGAACCTCATCGACGACCCCGCGGCGACGATCCTCTTCGTCGGCTACCAGGGCGAGGGGACGATGGGCAGCCACCTCCAGCAGGGCGCAACGACCGTCAAGCTCGACGGGCAGGTCCGCCAGGTCCGCTGCAAGGTCCGCTCGATCAGCGGCTTCTCGGCCCACGCGGACGAGAACGAGCTGCTCGCCTGGCTCGACAACTTCCGGACCGGCAAGCAGCCGGGCGAGAAGGGCTACCCGCGTCGCGTCTTCCTCGTCCACGGCGACCCCGAGGCGCAGCAGGCGCTCGAGCCGAAGGTCAAGGCGCTCGGATTCGACACGTATGTCCCGGTTTGGCACGAACGGGTAACGCTCGACTGATCCTCGTGCGCGCCGGCTGTCCCGGGCGTTGCAACGCCCGCTTCATCAGGCGCAACCCGAAGGGCATTGGCCCGGAGCCGCCACACAATCGGATGGCGGCCGCGCCTCGTTTCACGAGCGCCGCATCCCGTTCGAGGAGGGTAGTTCCTTCATGGCCGAGTTCGACATGGGTCTCGTCCAGCGCGGCGCGCGCAACCGGCGCACGCCCTACTACGAGGCGACCCAGCGGTACTCGCCGAAGGGCTTCACGGTCTACAACCACATGTACTTCCCGATCCGCTTCGACTCGTTCGAGGCGGAGTTCGAGGCGCTCCTCAACGACGTCACGATCTGGGACGTCAGCGTCGAGCGCTGCCTCGAGATCTCGGGGCCGGACGGCGCGAAGTTCGCCCAGCTGTTGACTCCGCGCAACCTGTCGAAGTGCGCCGTCGGGCAGGCGAAGTACGTCCTCATCTGCGACAGCGACGGCGGGATCGTCAACGACCCCGTCCTGACGCGGATGGATGAGAACACGTTCTGGTTCGCGCTCGCGTCTTCGGACGCGCTGCTGTTCGCCCGCGGCCTCCGGAACGCCTATCCCGATCTCGACGTGACGATCAGGGAAGCGGACGTCGCGCCGCTCCAGGTCCAGGGCCCAAAGTCGAAGGACCTCATCCGCGACCTCGTGGGCCCCTCGATCGACGACCTCAAGTACTACTGGTGGCGCCGGGCGGAGATCCGCGGCATCCCGGTCGTCATCACCCGTACCGGCTGGACGTCCGAGGTCGGCTACGAGATCTACCTCCTCGACGCGTCGAAGGGCACGGAGCTCTGGGAGACGCTGATGGAGGTCGGCAAGCCGTACAACGTCAAGCCGACGGGCCCGTCGGACATTCGGCGGATCGAGGGCGCCATCTTCAACTGGGGCGCCGACATGACGTACGAGAACAACGCCGTCGAGATGGGCCTCGAGCGTCTCGTCGACTTCGGGTTGGCCGACGACGCGTGCATCTCGGTGGCCGCACTCCGGCGGATCCAGAAGGCGGGCGTTCAGCGGCGGATCGTCGGCGTCGAGCTCGACGGCGACCCGTTCCCGGCGCTGAACAACGTGAAGTGGCAGGCCTCGCAGGGCGGCACGGACGTCGGCAAGGTCACGTCCGCGATCTGGTCGCCGCGCCTGAAGCGGAACATCGGCTACTGCTGGGTGCCGACGTCGCTCGCGGCCGAGGGCACGGCGCTCGACGTCGAGACCGAGTGGGGCAAGCGCCGCGCGACGGTCGTCCCGATGCCGTTCGTCGACCCCGAGAAGCGCATTCCGGTGTCCTGAGGCCGATCGCGATGACTGCGGCGCGCGTTCCCGACACCGCGACGGACGACGGCTGGGTGCGGGTCGCCACCGCGTCGGACGTCGGGGAGCCGGGCAGCTACGTCGTCGCTGACGTCGATGGCGAGAGCGTCCTCGTCGTCCGCGGCCGCGACAACATGCTTCGCGGCTTCTACAACGTCTGCCGACATCGCGGGACCGCGGTCGCCGAAGCGCCGTGCGGCACCGCGGTTCGCTTTCAGTGCCCCTATCACGCCTGGATCTACGACCTCGATGGCAGGCTGATCACGGCCAGGCACACCGATGACCTCGACGACTTCACGTTCGAGGGCGCGTCGCTCCGTCCGGTCGCGATCGAAGTCCGCGACGGCAGCGTCCTCGCCCGACTCGACGCCGCTCCGGCGTCCGCGGCGACGCCGGATCCGGAGAACCTCCTGACCGACGAGGAGGTCTCGGCCATCCGAAGGCCGTATCGCGCAGCGTCGCTCCTGCCCGGGCGGGCGTATCACGACGAAGGTATCCACGCGTTCGAGCGGCGGGAATGGTTCCGGCGTGACTGGATCGCCGTCGGGCGCGCAGAGGAGGTGACCGCGGCAAAGCCGCTCATCGCAGCCCTCGACGGCGAGTCGATCGCGGTATCGCGGACCGGCGACGGTGGGCTGCGCGCCGCAGTCAACGGCACGTCAGTCCGCGTCGACACCTGGCAGGGCTTCGTGTTCGTGACACTCGAGGCCGGCAACGCGGATCTCGTCGAGTGGCTCGACGACCTGACCGAGCACCTTGGCCGGTTCGACTTCAC
>DATFPL010000280.1:0-10097 GCA_035264845.1 Candidatus Limnocylindrales bacterium
TACCCCCACCCCAACTCCCGCCGCGTCCGACTCACCGAGCTCCGTCCCGGGCACGCCGACCCCACCGCGGCCCTCGCCGACTCCCTCGCCCTCGCCGACACCGCCGCCTCCGCTGTCGATCGCGGCCGCGCGACTCCGCGCCGTCGGCACGATCGTGACCGTCGTCGGGGTCGTGACGGCCGAGGCGGGCCGCCTCGGCTCAGCCGATCTGATCCCCGTTCAGGACGCCACGGGCGGGATCGCCGTCCGCGTCCCGGACGCCGGAATCCATGTCCGGGGCGACCGCGTCGAGGTCACGGGCGCCCTCGCGAACCCCTACGGCCAGCTCGAGGTGCGATCGACAGCGGCGGCGACGACGCTCGGGTCCGGGACGCTCCCGGCACCTCTCCAGATCGAGGTCGGGGCGTTGAACGAACCCGTCGAGGGGCGCCTTGTCTCACTGACCGGGACGATCGACGGCCCAGTTCGGCGAAGCTCGACGGGCGACCTGTCGCTCGATGTCGTCGCCCGCGGGGCGTCCGCGCGTGTCGTTGCCGACTCGACCTCGGGACTCGAGACAGGGAGCTTCGTCAAGGGCGGGACGTACCGCTTCACCGGCATCGCCGGCCAGCGAGCCAGCAAGAAGGACCGACCCGACGGTTACCGGCTGTGGCTCCGTGACGCCGACGACATCGTCGCTCTCGGCGGCGGGCCGTCGCCCTCGCCGCGGCATTCGCCGAACCCGACGAAGTCACCGAAGACGGCGCCGACGCCGGAACTGATGTCGGTCGCCAGGGCCATCGTGAGCGTCGATCACCTTGTGACGATCGACGCGACCGTGACGGCCGCCGCGTCGCTGCTCGACGCGACGGGGCGCCGGATCGTCGTCGAGGATGGGACCGCGGCGATCGAGGTCTACCTCGTCAACGGAACGGCGGCCCCCGGTCTCGGCTCGCACGTCTCGGTCGACGGCACCGTCGCTCGTGCGTACGGCGCGCCGCGCCTTCGCGAGACCGCGATCCGCGTCCGCGGCGGCGGATCGTCCCGAACGCCTGTCGATCTTCGCGTGCCACCGAGCGCCGCGCAGGAGTGGCGGCTCGTTCGCGTCGTCGGGACGGTCGAGGAGGTCCACAAGCTGGGCGACCGCTGGCGGGCAGAGCTGCGCGTCGGGGGCGTCACGATCCCGGTCTCGGGGCTCGAAGGAGCGCGGATTCCGGCTGATTCCCTCGTGAAAGGGCGTCTCGCGACCATCGTCGGCATCGTCCGACGACCGTACCCCAGTGCCTCTGATCGACGATTCGCGATCCTGCCGCGGGGTGCGGGCGATCTCGCACTCGGCTCGGGAGGCGGCGCCTCGCCCGCGCCCGGCGGCACCGGAACCGCCGGCGTAACCGCCTCGTCGGCGCCGCTCGCGGCACTCGACGTCGACCTCGCAAAGCTTGGCGGCCACGTCGGCGAGGTCGTGCGTGTGGGCGGCCTCGTTGTCGAGCCGACCGCCGACGGCGCTCGTCTTGACGACGGGACGGCAGTCGCGAACGTGGTCCTGTCCGGCGCTGCCGCGGAGCTCGCCGCTCTCCTCGAGCCGGGCGACGCGATCAACGCGACCGGCCGCGTCGAGCGCCGCGGGTCTGACGTGATCGTCGCCGTTTCCGACCCCGCGGCGCTCGTGCGCGTCGGAGATCCAGTCCTCGCGGAAGCGGCCGACGTGGCGGCTGCAGGTGGAACCACCGAGCCGCGGAGCGGCACCGCCACGATGGCGGCATCGGCCGGTTCGTTCGGTCCAGGACTGCTCGACGGCGCCGGCCTCGTGTCGATCGTGCTGCTGTCGCTCGCCTCCGCCGTCGTGACGGTCGTCCGGCGCCGAAGGTCGCGCGCTCGGCTGCTCGCCACAGTCCTTGCCCGGCTCCCAGCGTCGGGATCGCGGCCCGCCAAGGACGGTCCGGCGCCGGCCGCGGAGCCGCTATGAGGGCACGCTGGAGCCCGATTCCACGCTCAGGCCACGCTCAAATCGGCTTGACGCTCGCAAAAGGCCGGGACTATCCTCCCCCGAGTTTCGCGCCAAGCGAACCCGCAGGTGGAGGGGAACGAGGTCTTGCCGAACGCGGACCCCCGCGTCGCGCTCCCTGTCGGAGAACGGCAGTACCACATTGGACTCGGTCCCGGCGAACTGGCCGAGTACATCCTCCTCCCCGGCGACCCCGATCGAACAGCCCGGATCGCGACGCGCCTCGACACCGTCGAGCTCGAGCACCGGCATCGTGAGTTCGCAACGGTCACCGGCACATATCGAGGCCTCAGGGTCTCGGTCGTGTCGACCGGAATCGGCACGGACAACGTGGAGATCACGGTCGCGGAGATCCTCGCCATCACGGAACGGCCCACGTTCATCCGGGTCGGCTCGTGCGGGGCCCTGCAGCCAGAGATGCACCTCGGCGATCTCGTCGTCACGACCGGCGCCGTCCGGCTCGAGTCGACGACGAGCTTCTTCGTCCACGACGGCTACCCGGCCGTCGCCGATTACGAAGCAGTCGCGGCCCTTCTCGAAGCCGCACAACGCCTGGGCCACCGCTGCCACGCCGGTCTGACGGCCACGGCACCGGGCTTCTTCGGAGCGCAAGGGCGCCCCATTCCGCAACTTCCCATCCGCTACCCTGACCTCGCGGAGGACATGGCGCGCCAGCGCGTCATGAACTTCGAGATGGAGGCATCGGCCCTTCTCGTCCTCGCGGGCCTGGCCCGTTGTCGAGCCGGCGTCGTCTGCGCGGTCTACGCGCAACGCACGACCGGCGACTTCGTCACCGGAACCGCAAAGGACACGGCCGAGGCCGCATGCGTGGAGACGGGGCTCGAAAGCCTCGTGATCCTCGCCGAGATGGACCGCCAGAAGCGGCGGGCCGGGACGGACCGCTGGTGGCCGTCCCTATGGACAGGATCCTAGGCGGCGAGCGCGGGACGAGGGTTCTCGTGGCGCCGGACTGAACGAGGAGGAAGCCCCACATGGCCGAGGCCTATTGCGTCAAGGACAAGCAGAAAGTCGAAGTCCAGAACGCACAGCGGATCACGATGAAGAACGGCAAGCCGGCACTTCAGGGGACATGCCCCAAGTGCGGCGGCAAGGTCTTCAAGATCGGCGGCTGACACCGCTCGTTCGCGCGACGATCCAGGCCCCCGCCGGGCGACCGGCGGGGGCCTCGTCTTGTTCGCGCCTCCACGACGCGCCGCTAGGATTCGCGGCGTGAGCATCGCCCCGTCGACGAGCGCCCGTGGCGGGCCGAACCGGCCCGTCGCGCCGGGCAACGTCCTCGCCCTCGACCTCGGAGCGAGCCGGATCCGGGTCGCGCTCGTGACGCCGCAAGGTGTCGTCGTCGCCCGCGATGAGACGCTGACCCCGGGCGCCGACGGGCCGGATGCCGTCGTCGCCGCGTGCATCGAGCGGCTCCGCGCCGTCGCCTCGGCGGCGGCGGCGCGCTCCGGCGGTTCCGCGGTTGGTGTCGGGATCTCCGCCGTCGGCCCGCTCGACGCGAGGGCCGGCGTGCTCGTCGATCCTCCGAACGTCGGGCCCGCGTTCCGCAACGTCGCCATCTCGGCGCCCGTCGCGTCGGCCCTCGGTCTGCCGGTCTCGCTCGAGCGCGATACCAACGTCGCCGCTCTCGCCGAGCAGACCTACGGTGCAGCGCGTCGCGCGACGGACTTCCTCTACATCACCGTCTCGACCGGGATCGGCGGCGCGATCGTGGCAGGCGGCGAGCTCTACCTTGGCCCCGACGGCGTCGCGGGCGAGATCGGTCATATCCCGGTAGCTCTGGACGAGCCACCGTGCGGCTGCGGTGGCGCCGGACACCTCGAGGCGGTGAGCTCGGGCAGCGGCATCGCCCGGCAGGCCCGGCTCGCGATGGAGACCGGCCGCGCCACCGGGCTCGTGCAGTTGGCCTCGCGCCTCGCGCCCAGGACGATCGAGGCGCGTGACGTGGCCGCGGCGGAGGATGCGGGGGACGCGGACGCGGCCGCGATCATGGAGCGGGCCCGCCGCTCGTTCGCGACCGCGATGGTCGGCCTCGTCAACGTCTTCAACCCGCAGCTCATCGTGGTCGGCGGCAGCCTCGCCCGCGCCCAGGGGGACCGCTGGCTCGAGCCCGCGCGGCGCGAGGTGGAGCGTGTCGCCTTCACGATCGCGAGGCGCCGCGTCCGGATCGTCCCGGCGGAGCTCGGCGACGACGTCGGGCTGATCGGCGCGCAGCCGCTCCTGGGGCTCCGGGAGGTCTGAGCGACCACGGTCTTTGCGCCATCCCGCGCGTTCGGGACTCGCGGGACCCTCTGGTAGAATCGAACTCGACTCAAGAAGCATCACGCGGATGTCGTCCGCATCGGCCGCCCACTGGATCGCGGTGCAGGCGGTCGGGGCCGAAGATCCCAGGGCCCCTCGAGCCGCGGACGCTCGACGACAGGCGCAGCGGCCCGCTGGCCACGCGCATCAGGAGGTCCTCACACGATGGCAGTGCGCGTCGGCATCAACGGCTTCGGCCGGATCGGTCGTCAGTCGCTCAAGGCGCTCATCGAGCGGACGCCGGACGTCGAGGTCGTCGCGGTCAACGACCTCGTCGACGCGGAAATGAACGCGCTCCTGTTCAAGCACGACTCGACGTACGGCGCGTACGACGGGACCGTCGAAGCGCGCAACGGCAACCTTGTCATCGACGGACGCGAGATCCGGATCCTCGCCGAGAAGGACCCAGCCGCGCTTCCGTGGAGCGATCTCGGCGTGGACATCGTCCTCGAGTCGACCGGTCTCTTCACCGATGCCGCGAAGGCGAAGGCGCACCTCGACGCCGGGGCGAAGAAGGTCATCATCAGCGCTCCGGCAAAGGGTGAGGACATCACGATTGTCCTCGGCGTCAACGAGGACCGCTACGATCCTGGCGCGCACAACGTCATCAGCAACGCGAGCTGCACCACGAATTGCCTCGCGCCGGCCGCAAAGGTCGTCCACGATTTACTGACGATCGAGCGCGGCCTGATGAACACGATCCACAGCTACACGAACGACCAGCGGATCCTCGACGTCGCGCACAAGGACCCGCGCCGCGCACGAAGCGCCGGCCAGAACATCATCCCGACGACGACCGGCGCCGCCAAGGCGCTCGCGCTCGTCATCCCGGACCTCAAGGGCAAGTTCGACGGCTTCAGCCTGCGCGTCCCGACGCCAACCGTCAGCGTCGTCGACTTCACCGCCGAAGTGAGCCGCCCTACGAGCGTCGAGGAGATCAACGACGCGTTCCGCAAGGCTGCTTCGGGGCCGCTTGACGGCATCCTCGGCGTGTCGGACGAGCCGCTCGTCTCGACCGACTTCCGCGGCGACTCACGGTCCTCGATCATCGACGCGGAGTCGACGATGGTGCTCGGCGGGACGATGGTCAAGGTCATCAGCTGGTACGACAACGAGTGGGGTTACAGCTGCCGCGTCGCCGACCTGATCGGATTTGTCGGCGCCCGACTCGGAAACGGTGGAGCTCCGTCGACGTCGCGCAAGGATGCGGCGCCCGCCGCCGCCGCGGCACGAGGCTGAGCCCCGCCCGAGCCCTCGTCGTCGGGACCCACCCACCAACGCCGCCCCGGCCGCTACTGCAGGACCACCGCCGAATGGACAAGCTCACGGTTCGCGATTTCGATGCCCGCGACAAGCGGGTCTTCGTTCGCGTCGACTTCAACGTTCCGCTCGAGGACGGACGCGTCACCGACGACTCGCGTATCCGCGCGTCGCTGCCGACGATCCGCTACCTGATGGCCCAGGGAGCGCGGGTGATCCTCGCCAGCCACCTCGGCCGGCCCGACGGGAAGGTCCAGGACGGGCTGAGGCTCCGTTCCGTCGGCGAGCGGTTGTCGCAGCTCCTGCGCAGGAACGTGCCCGTTACCGGCGACGCCCTCGGGCTCGGGACAGAGGATGCCGTCAAGCGACTCCGCGCGGGTGAGGTGCTGCTGCTCGAGAACCTCCGCTTCCATCCGGAGGAGGAGGCGAACGACGCGAAGTTCGCGGGCGCGCTCGCGTCGTACGCCGACGTGTACGTCAACGACGCGTTCGGTACCGCGCACCGCGCGCACGCGTCGACGGTCGGGATCGCCGCTCTCCTGCCGGCCTACGCCGGGCTCCTGATGGAGCGCGAGATCTCCGTCCTCTCGACGCTCATGGAGAACCCCGAGCACCCGTACGTCGCAGTCGTCGGTGGGGCGAAGGTATCCGGCAAGCTGAAGGTCCTCGACAGCCTCATCGCGAAGGTTGACCGGCTGATCCTCGGCGGCGGGATGGCGAACACGTTCCTCCTCGCGCGCGGCAAGTCCGTCGGCAAGAGCCTCGCCGAGCACAACATGGTCGACGAGGCCAAGCGCGTCATGGCGGATGCCGAGGCGAAGGGGGTCCAGGTCGTCCTCCCCGTCGACGTCATCGTCGCCAAGGAGGTCACCCGCGGGACCGAGTACAAGACGCTCAACGCCGAGAAGATCCCGGCGTCCTGGCACATCGTCGATGTCGGCAAGCAGACGCTCGGACTCATCGAGGAGGCGCTCGCCGACGCGCGGACGGTCGTGTGGAACGGACCGATCGGCGTCTTCGAGATCCCGGTGTTCGGCGCGGGCACGCGCCATGTCGCGCGACTCCTCGCCGACAGGGCCCAGGAGGGAGCGACGGTCGTCGTCGGCGGCGGCGACTCCGTGGCCGCCGTCCAGCAGCAGGGTCTCGCCGAGAAGATGACCCACATCTCGACGGGCGGCGGCGCATCGCTCGAGTTCCTCGAGGGTCGCGAGCTGCCGGGAATCGGTGTGCTCCTCGACCGACCGGAGCCGGAGCCCGACCCGAAGGCCAAGGCCAGGCCGAAGCCGAGCAAGGTCGCCGCCGCAACGAAGGGCAAGGCGTGAACACCGCCATCGACGTCGTCGACGCCCGCGAGATCCTCGATTCGCGTGGCAACCCGACCGTCGAGGTCGACGTCGTCCTCGCCGACGGTTCGGTCGGGCGGGCCGCCGTTCCGTCCGGTGCCTCGACCGGAGCGCACGAGGCAGTGGAGCTCCGCGACGGCGACCGCAGCCGCTATGGCGGCAAGGGCGTGACGAAGGCCGTCGTCAACGTGACGGACACGATCGCGCCGGCGCTCTATGGGATGGATGCCGCGGACCAGGCCGGCATCGATCAGGCCCTCATCGAGCTCGACGGCACGCCCAACAAGGCGACGCTCGGGGCGAACGCGATCCTCGGCGTCTCGCTCGCCTGCGCCCATGCCGCTGCCGCGTCGCACGACCTGCCGCTGTATCGCTATCTGGGCGGGGCCGGCGCGCGGATCCTGCCGGCGCCGATGTTCAACATCCTCAACGGCGGGAAGCACGCGCAGGACTCGACCGATTTCCAGGAATTCATGGTGATGCCGGTCGGGCTGCCGACGTACTCCGACGCGCTCCGCGCCGGCTCGGAGATCTTCCACGCGCTCCGCGCGATCCTGCACGAAGCAGGCCATGCGACGGGGCAGGGCGACGAGGGCGGCTTCGCGCCATCGCTCGACTCGAACGAGGCGGCCGTCGAGGTCGTGCTTCGCGCGATCGAGCGCGCGGGCTACCGACCTGGGGAGCAGGTCGCGATCGCGCTGGACCCCGCGGTCACGGAGCTCGTCGAGGACGGCAGCGGCGGTGACGGCTCGCCAACGCGGTACCGGCTCGAGAAGGAAGGCCGGACCCTGGATTCCGTCGAGCTCATCGACCTATGGGCCGACTGGACGTCGCGTTACCCGATCGTGTCGCTCGAGGACGGCCTCGCCGAGGACGACTGGACGGGCTGGGCGGAGCTGACGCGACGAATCGGCGACCGGGTCCAGCTCGTCGGCGACGACCTGCTCGTCACGAATACCGAACGGATCGCGCGCGCGATCGACGAATCAGCGGCGAACGCCGTGCTCATCAAGCTGAACCAGATCGGAACGTTGACCGAGACGATCGACGCGATCGCACTGGCGCGACGCGCGGGCTGGTCGGCGGTCGTGTCGCATCGCTCCGGCGAGACGGAGGACACGACGATCGCCGATCTCGTCGTCGCGACCGGCACGGGACAGATCAAGACCGGCGCGCCGTCGCGCTCGGAGCGGGTTGCGAAGTACAACCGGTTGCTCCGGATCGAGGGCGAGCTCGGGGACGCGGCCGTCTACCTGGGGCGCGACGCGCTCGCGGTACGACGTGGCGAGAGCCAGGCGCAGGCCGCCGTCGCGGGGGGCGTGCGGGGGTCGTGACTCGGATCGTCGACCGCGGCGCCATCACCGCTGCGTACGTCGGGATCGGCATGGCCGTGACGATCGGGATCAGCTTCCTGCTGGTGATCCCGATCGAGCCGGTCTACTGGTACCTCACCGTTCCCGCGGGACTGCTGATCGGGTATTACGCCAACCAGCGATCGGACCGCGGCACGGGGCCGTGGCGGCGGATCGTCGCCAACGCCGCGTTCGCCGGCGCCGTGACAGCGGTGACAACGGCGCTCCTGCTCCTCGGGGTAAAGGCGCTGTTCTTTGCGGCGGATGACGGCTACCGCGATCCCGGGCTTGGCGGCCGGATCGTGATCGAGAAGGACGACGGCCGGCCCGTCGCGTGCGCCCAGGGCGCGCAGTGCGTGTATCTCCGCTACATCGACGAGGGCCGAGGGCCGGACCTCGACGCTGCGGGTGTCTCCGGTCCCGCGCCGTTCGCCGGGTTCTACTGGAACCAGCAGCTCGCGACCGCCGCATTGCTCCTCGCGCTTTCGACCGGATCGGCCATCGGAGGCGGAATGCTGTTCGGCGTCTTCCGTCCGAAGTCGGGGAGCGCGGCACTCGTCGAGGCGCGGTCCACGTAGCGGCTTCGCGGGCTTGAATCGAAACGCCCCGGGCGTCGCCCGGGGCGTCGTGCTCGACGGGTGTTGCGGGGTCAGCTCTAGGTCGTCTTCTTCGCCGCCGGCTTCGCCGTCGACTTGGCAGCGGCCTTTTTCGGCGCCGCCTTCGCCGTCGTCGCCGTCTTCGCCGCTCGCGGCTTGGCGGCCGCAGCCGGCGCCTCCGTAGCGGCCGGCGTGGCCGTCGCGCCCTCGCTCCGCGTCGTCTTCGTCAGCGCGGCGCGAGCCTTCCCGGCGGCCGTCTGGGCGCCCTTCGCCTTGTCGGCCTTCGATGCCGCGATCCGGGCCCGGGCCGCCTTCGCAGCCTGCGCCTTGCTCGTCGTCTTCGCGACGTGGCCCGCCGTCTGGCTCGTCGTCCCGCCGAGGGCGGCGTTGAGGTGGCGGGTCAGGCGCGACTTCCGGCGCGCGGCGGCGTTCGGGTGGATGGCGCCGGCCTTGGCCGCGCGGTCGAGGGCGCTCAGCGCCTCGATCAGCGCTGCGTTCGCGTCAGCGCCGTCGGTCGGCTGAGTCGACAGGCGGAGGGCCTTCGCGACGAGCGTCTTCGCGGCGCTGCGGCGAGGCTGGAGAACGGCCCGCCGGGCTTCGGTCTGGCGGACACGCTTCAGCCCCGACGGCGTGCGAGCGCCCGTCCAGGTGCGGGACGTCTTCGGCAACGGAAAACCTCGGTGTGCGGTGTGGTGACGGCGACGCGGAAGCCGCGGGCGCGAAGGCGGATGGTACCAGAGGCCGTCCTCTTGAGCCACCGGCGGCCGCCGCGAACGACCGACTACACTCCCGCCTCGTGACCATCCCCCAGGACCGCCTGCGCAACTTCTCGATCATCGCCCACATCGACCACGGCAAGTCGACCCTCGCCGACCGGCTGCTCGAGCTGACCCACACGATCGACGCGCGGCAGATGACGAGCCAGGTCCTCGATTCGATGGATCTCGAGCGCGAGAAGGGCATCACCATCAAGGCCCGTGCCGTCCGCCTTGAATACGAGGCGAAGGACGGGCTGACGTACGGCCTGAACCTCATCGACACACCCGGCCACGTCGACTTCGCGTACGAGGTCAGCCACAGCCTCCAGGCCTGCGAGGGCGCAATCCTCGTCGTCGACGCCACGCAGGGGATCGAGGCGCAGACGCTCGCCAATGTCCACCTCGCGCTCCGCGAGGGCCTCACGCTCATCCCCGTCCTCAACAAGATCGACCTGCCGTCCGCCGATCCGGACACGATCATCGAC
>DATFPL010000281.1:0-11555 GCA_035264845.1 Candidatus Limnocylindrales bacterium
CGCGCTGCTCTGGCGTCAGCGATTCGCCGCCGTGGAACTTCTCGAGATAGCCGCCCGGCGTGTCGGCGTTGATCTCGCCGTCGGCGCCGAACACCCACGGCTCGTGTGGTGCCGGGACGTGGACGAAGACGAAACGCGGTCGATCGTGTCGCTCGCTCGCGATGTTCACGGCGTCGGACAACGTCGTTCGGATCCGGTCCGCGACCTGGGTCGGCCCTGCCGTCGGGGCCAGTTTGCCAACGATCGTCCCGATGCCGGTCGACCGCAGCAGGACGACCTCGAACTCGGACAGCTGTGGGGGCTCGACGACCCGCTCGACGCGTCGCTGACCCAGCTGCGCCCAACCGGAGGAGATGGAGAACCTGTCCATTCCCGCAGCGCCCAGCTGGCGCCAGATCGCGCCGTCGTCGGCGAAATCGCGCAGCGTCCGGCTCGCCTCGGCCGGGTTCTCGTTCGGGCGTTGCAGCTCAGGGACGTCGGCGAGGTGGCGCCCCGAGAACATCGAAGCGAGCGTCAGGCGGGTCAGCAGGTAGTTCGAGCGGGAGTTCCGCGCGAACGTGAAGCCTCGGTCCGTCAGCGCGTTCGCGAACCTGTCGCGATCGTAGGCCGGGTCGAGCTCCGCCATCGCGTCGTCGCCCGGGTACCCATCGAGGAGGATCAGGAAGATGTCCGGCGTGGACGAGTTGTAGGCGTCGGCGCGCGGTGGCGCATCCATCTCGGCGCGAAGCTCCGCGACCGCGCCCTGGACAGCGCCCGACTGGACCGTCGTCGCGACCGAGACGAGAAGGAGCGAGCCGCCCAGAACGGAGAGCCCGCGCGTCAACGGCCGACCGAACCGGTTCGGGCGTCCTCGATGGAGCGAGCCGTCGATCACGATGACGGCCGCCACTGAGGCGAGGGCTGCCATCGGGCGGAGGTCCTGGACCATGGCCGCGAGGACGAGCGCGGTCGCGGCGAGCGCACCGCGATCGCGGTCGCGGAGGACGAGCGCGAGGGTGACGGTCACCGCGAGCGTCACGGCGATGATCAGCGCGACCGGCCGGACGAGGAGCCAGAGCGGCAGAACGGAGGTCGCCCAGAGGACCACTGTCAGGGCCAGCGGCGGGGCGAGTGGATACAGCGGGATGGGCCACCACGCGCGCGGCGAGTTCGGTGAGCCGCTTGGTGCCGCAGGGACGTCGCGCTGGAGCGTCACGTTACGGGGACGCGAGCGCGGCGGCTCGGGTACGGGCCGGAGTCAACGCCTGACCATCCTGAAAAGGACCCGCGTCGAGGCCTCAATCTGCAGCTCGGCCGCAATCTCGAAGCGTTCGGCGAACGCTGCCCGGAAGCCATCGAGCGTATACCCGGGGAAGACGTCCTCGCGCGTCGCGAGCAGCGTGTTGACCATCGGATCGCCCTTCGGCACGAACTCGACGACGAGGGCCGGCGCCAGGTCCGCGAAGTACGCCGCAAGCCGGGGCAGCGGGACGTTTCGCGAGATCGCGAGGTGGTGCACGAGGGCGAGCGCAAGGACGACGTCCGCGTTGGTGCGTTCGACGAGCGACGGGCGTTCTCGATTCGCCCATCCGAGACCGGGGCTCGGGTTCGCGAGGTCGACGACGAGCGGCAGGATCGACGTGGTGCCGTCACGGCGGATCGAGCGGTAGTGACGCTCCGTCGCCGCGGGATCGACGTCCCACGCCAACACCTGCCGACCCAGGCTTGCGGCGATCCGGCTGAAGCGTCCCGTGTTCGCGCCGATGTCCCAGACGACGGCGCCGCCCGCGTCGCGCAGAAACGACTCGACGAGCTCGTCCTTCCGCTTTGCGGAGGTCTCGCCGTACGACGTGTTGTCGGCGTAGTCCGCCCACTCGGTGCCCGCCGGCTTCCAGTCGAGGCCGGCGACGGTGCGGCGGAGGTTGTCGAGCAGGGCGCGCTGCCGAAGCGGGCTCATCGGGCGGCTCGCGGCTGCTGCCGCTCCGGCGGCCGGCCGGTCGGCGTAGCGGCGCTTGGCGCGCGCGTGCAGGTGAACGTGCGACAGGAGCCCGGTGTTGAGTCGCGTTCGCCCCGGCAGCAGCGTTGCCGCGAGGTCGAGCGGGATGCCGTCGATGAACTCGCGGAGCATCAGCCCGCACCGGACGTCGCGTTCCGCCATCAGCGCCAATGGCGCGAGGAAATGCTCGCAGAACTGGCCGTATGCGATCCACTGGGCGCCGCGTTCCGCGCGCTCGAACGACAGGGTGTCGATGAGGACCGGGCGGCCGCGATGAAACTGGACGTTGTAAGCCGTCGCGTCACGCAGCGTAAAGCCGGCATCGGCCGCGGCAATCTGGGCGTCGACGGTGAGGAGTGCGGCGTCCTTGAGCTGCCCGAACGACCACTCGTACGGATACGACACGAAGTCGACCGGCTCGGGACGGATGACGGTGTGAGCGATCGCGGGATCCAGCGCGTTGCCGGCGCCGACCGTCTCGTGTTCGACGAGGATGCCGCGCGACTGAAGCGTCGTGAGAAACCCGCTGGCGACGAGGTCGTCCCACTCCTTCGCAAACGAGCGGTTGACCTGCCGGAAGAGGACGCCCGAACGGCGGAAGACGAAGCCGCTCGGATCGCGGAAGGACGCAGGATCGATATCCGCGGATTGCGCGTCGGCTTGGCGCGTGCGGGCGCGCGTCTCCCGCTGCTCGATCACCGAACCGTTGCTTGGAGCGTCAGGACGCGCTGTCGTCGCCGGATCGCGAGCCGCGCCGAATGCCGCGGACGACGCGCGCGATCTGCGTTCGGAGGAAGAACGGCACGGCCAGGAGGGTGGCGATGACGGCCTGGAAGATCAAACTGCCGGACGCCGGGTCGATGTACGCGAGCAGATGGTGCATGACTCGTTGAGCCCTCCACGACGGGCCCGGCGCGATAGGCCGGGGGTGCCGGTACGCCTGACGAAAACCGGTGCGTTCGCGCAACCTGCGTGGCATATTGTGGCCCGTTCGCGGACGTGACGTCCGTACCCCATTCGTAACGCCGCCGGGGGGGACTGCCGTGCGGGAGTGCGGACGCTCGAGCGGCGTGACGCCGGGCGGCCGTCAGGCTCGACGCAGGGCGACCTTTGGTGGAGTCCCCGGACGCGACCGTGCGCTCTCGTGGACGGCCGCGATCACCAGCGCGATCGCGACCCAGATGAGCGGAGTCGCGGCGATCGCGATGATGCCGACGAGGATCGCGGCCGCGGCGAGCAACGTCGTCCGCCGAACGGCCGCTGCCCCAACGAGGGGTGCGCGGGCGATGGCCGCCACGGCGAACGGCAGGAGCGCCGATGGGTAGTGGAACCACGTCACCGGCAGCGTCACGAGCGAGGCCGCCGCGGCCCAGGCAAGGCTTTCAACCGGGTCGCGTCGCGACCGCGCAGCCCAAGCGGTGAGCCCGACGGAACCGACCGTCACGAGAGCCTGGAGCAGCCCGACGCTCGATCCCGTCATCCCGGACAGCAGGGCGATGGTGGCCGCGGGTCCCGCATTCCGGGAATCCACCACGTCGGCGGCCGCGCCGGCGCGGACGACCGAGACGTATTCGGCCCACGGCGCGAATCCGCCGACGAGGAGGCTCGCGACGACGATCGCGCCGATCGTCAGCCCCGCGATCGCGGCGACCCGCCGCTCAGCGGGGCCGCGGACGAGGAACCAAACGCCGAGTGAGGCCGGGTGGAGCTTGGCGACACTCACGACACCCAGGGCGACGCCACCGATGGCGCCGGCCGATCCGGCCGGCGCGACCCCCGCGAGCAGGATCAGTCCGTACAACGCCGGGAACCAGACGTTGAGGTTTCCGAACAGCAGCCCGATCGCGTACGGAAAGACGAACGGCGCGATCGCCAGCACGGGAACGGCCAGCGCGCCGCCACTGTCGCGCCGGCCAATCCGGCGGGCGATCGCGACCGCGACGGCGGCGAACGCTGCGGACGCGCCGATGCCCCAGGCGACGAGGACGAACCACGACGGCAGCGCTGCCACGAGCCGCATGCCCTGCGCAACCGGCGGTGGGTAGGAGTAGAAGAGGCTCGGTGCGTCGACGGCTCCGCCGCCGACGAGCGACGGGTCATATGGCGACTGTCCCGCAGCCACGCGGCGGCCCGCGTCCAGCAGCAGCTCGAGGTCGAAGCCGGCCGTCGCAGGGCGCGTCGACAGCATGGACGCGCCGAGGACGAGGAGGAATCCCCAGCCGATCGCGCCGATGAGGAGCCACGGCACGATCGACGTCGCGAGCTGGCTGCGGGGGGAGACGGCGGACGGCGTCGAGGCGTCCATGCCGCCATCGTAGCCGCCGCCGGGCGGCACCAAACGCCCTGCCAGACGGGGGATCCCGGTAGCCGAATCGTACCGGGCTGATGGACCAGTACCCGGTGCTATCGTGCACCGACCGTGCGAACCCCGATGCTGCTGTATGCGCTCGCGCTGGGCGTCCGGCTCCTCCTCACAGCCCTGTATCCAGACCCCGCCTATCCCGATTCGTACTACTACGTCGACGTCGCGCGCGCTCTGCATGCGACCGGCAGGCTCGAGGTCGACTTCGTCTGGATCTTCGGTGAGGTCGGCGGCCGGATCCCCGCGATTCCGACCCTGCCCGTCCCATCGAATGCGCACTGGCTGCCGCTCTCGTCGTTCCTGCAGGTGCCGTTCATCGCGCTCCTCGGCCCGACGGCGTGGGCATCTGCGCTCCCCATGGCCCTCATCGGCGCACTCAGTGCGCCGCTCACATGGCTGATCGCGCGCGAGGCCGGTGCGCGGCGTGAGGTCCAGATCGGAGCGAGCGTCCTTGCCGCGATCCCGGCTGCGGGTGCCGTGTTCATGCCGCAGCCGGAGAACTTCGCGATCCTGCAGCCGCTCGTCGCGGCGACGATCTGGCTGACCGCGCGCGGGCTGAAGGGCCACGCCGGGTCGTACGCGCTCGCGGGGCTGCTCGTCGGCTTCGCCTCGCTGGCCCGGAACGACGGCTTCATCCTCGGAGTCGCCGTCGCAATCGCCTTCTTCTGGGATCGCGCGCGCGCGCTCCGGTCGCGGCGCACACGGACCCCCCGCATCCCGGTGGCCGCGGTCGCTGGCTGCGTCGCCCTGTATCTCGTCGTGATGGCGCCCTGGTATCTCCGCCAGTTCGCCGTATTCGGGTCGATCTCGCCGACGACGTCGACCGGCTCGGCGCTCTGGATCCGGACATACCAGGAGTGGAACAGCATCACCGCGAACCCCTCGGTCCAGACGTTCCTCGCGCAGGGCTTCGGTCCGATCGCCGCCAGCCGGGTGTTCGGTCTCGTCGCCGCGATCGGCCAATTCGCCGTCATCGTCTGCTCGGTCGTGCTCGTGCCCTTCGTGATCGCGGGCGGGTGGCTCCGCCGGCAATCGATCGATTTCGGGCCGTGGTTCCTCTACGCGCTCCTCGTCTTCCTCGGCGCCATGCTGCTCTACCCGCTCCACGTTCCCGGTGGCGCATTCATCCACAGCGCCGTCGGGCTGGAGCCGCACGGGTACATCCTGGCGCTCGAGGGTGTCGCCGCGGCGGTGGCGTGGATCGCACGCCGGCGGCCGCGATGGAACGAGGCGAGCGCGACGCCGGTGTTCGTCGCCGCGATCGTCGTGTTTACCGCCGGCACGGCCGCGCTCTACGCCGTGCCGGTTCACGCGTCGTGGTCCGACTCGAGGGATCAGCGCCTCGCCCTGGCCGGCCAGCTCGACCGGCTGGGCGTCGCGCGCACCGACCGACTCCTCAGCATCGACGCGGCGGGCATGAAGTACTTCACCGGTCGCGGCGGCGTCGTGACGCCGGACGACCCGATCGACACGATCGAGGCCGTCGCGCGGGCGTACGGGACGCGCTGGCTTGTGCTCGAACGCGATCAGGCGGCGCTGTCGCTGGGACCCGTGCTGCGCGGCGAGAGCCGGCCCGGCTGGATCGGACCGTCCGTCTACACGGTCCCGGCCGGGGACGGCGGTCCGCCGCGGCTCGCGCTCTATGCGGTCTGTGTGCAATCCGCCGACGCCAGATGCGCGCCCGCGGCGGCGAGGGCACCGTGAGTCGACGCGCCTCGGTGGCCGCGCTCAGCGGGCTTGCCGCGGTCGCGATCCTCGTCCGCGCGCTTGCCGCGACCGTGATCGTTTTCCCGAAGCCGGAGGACACCGCGTACTACGTCGCGGTTGCGCGGAACCTGCTCGCCGGCCGCGGCCTCGTGACCGATGCGTTGTGGAGCTACGGCACCCCGCCGCTCGTGCTGCCCCGGCCCGCGTTCGAGGTCTGGCTGCCGCTCCCCACGTTCCTGGCCGCGATCCCCATGGCGATCTTCGGGTCGACGTTCGGGGCCGCGCAGCTGAGCTCGATCGCGGTCGGCGCGGCGGTGCCGCTGCTGGCGTGGCGCCTCGCCGGGGACGCGGCGCGGGATCGCGGGCTGCCGCGCAGTCGCGTCGCGGTCATCGCGCTCGGTGCGGGCCTCACCGCGGCGGTGTACCTCCCGCTCGTCCTCCACTCGGCCCTCCCGGACTCGACGATGCCGTTCACGGTCCTCGCCCTCGCGGCGTGCCTGCTCATGCCGCAGCTCGTCGCTGAGCCCCGCCGGGGCGGCGCCCGCGACGCGCGGCTCATCGCCCTCGGCGTAGTCCTGGGGCTTGCCGCCCTCACCCGCAACGAAGCCGCCTGGCTGGCGCTCACGTGGGCGGTCGTGGCGTGGACGGCGCGCGGAATCCCGCGCCGCGACCGCGTCCGGCTCGTCGCCATCCCCGGTGTCGTCGCCCTGGCGATCTTCGCTCCGTGGGCCATTCGCGACTGGGCCGCGTTCGGCAGCCCGCTTCCTGGTCAGGCGCTCGCGAACGCGCTGTCGCTCACGGGCCGCGACATCTTCGCGTGGTCGGATCCGCCGACACTCGCGCGCTACCTCGCGGCCGGCCCCGCAGTCCTCGCCGAGCTCCGCATCGCGGGCATCGCGCACAACCTTCTCAATGTCCTCCTCTTCCTCGGCGCGCCGATCTCGCTCATCGGGCTGGTCGCGCTGCCGTGGTTCGCGCGCGCCCCGTCGCTGCGACCGCTCGTCGTGTTCAGCGTCCTGACGTTTGTCATCACGAGCCTCCTCTTCCCGGTCTCGACGACGTGGGGGACGTTCCTCCATGCGGCCGGTCCGATTCATGTCCTCCTGATCGTCTCGTGCCTGCTCGCGCTCGATGGCGTTATCGAGGCCGTCGGGCGGCGGCGCGGATGGACGAGGCCCGTCGCGTGGCTCGGGCCGGCGCTGACGGTGTTCGGTGGCGCCGTCTTCTGCCTCGCGGTGCTGCCCTCGTTCGGCGCCGGTTCGCGCGATACCCAGCGCCTCTATGCCGCCCTTCCCGGGGCCATGGCACAGGCGGGCTTCCCGCTCGGCGGCGAGCGCCACGTGATCACGAACTTCCCGATCTGGCTGTCGGAGACCGCCGGCGTCACGTCGCTGGCACTACCCGACGAGGCGCCGGCGAGCGTCATCGCGCTCGCACGCGCGTTCCCGGGGACGCGGCTCGTGATCGTGACGGGCGCCGACGAGGGGCGCTATCCGACGGCGATCGACGCTCGGCAGCCCGGCACCGAGTGCTTCGACGAGGTCGCGCTGCCGTCGTCCGTCCCTGACTCGGCGTCGATCGCGGACACCCGCGTGTTCAGGCTCGTCTGTCCATGAATCCCGACCCGTATACTCGCGACCAGATGGACGCAGCTCGCGCCGACGCCGAACCGCGCGTCGAAAGCTTCGACGAACTGCACGCCGAGGCGAAGGCGGCCGTCACGTACGGCGCGAACGTCCTCCGCGGTGTACGCGAGCGATATCGCGAGGCGTTCGCCGCCGAGCAGGCACGGTGGCAGCTGCTTCGCGAGGAGCTCGACGCGCTCGAGCGCCGAATCCTCGACGCGCATCGACCGCGGCCGCTTCGAACCGTCGATACGCCGGTCGCCGTCCCGCTCGAGCCCGACCGCGACGGCGAGGCTGTGCCGCTCGATGTTCGCGCCGCTGCGATCCGCGCGGCGCTCGAGTCGCTGTCGGTCGTTCTCGCCGAGCACCAGACGGAACTTGGGCGGCTCGAGGTCGCAATCCGGAATGTCGAGTCGACGTGGCTGTTCCTGGAACGCGGCGACGCGACGCTGGTCGCCGAGACGACCGCGCCCGGGAACGTTGCGGACCTCCAGATGCGGATCGTCGAGGCGCAGGAGAGCGAGCGATCGAGGCTCGCCCAGGACGTCCACGACGGCCCCGCGCAGGCGCTGTCGAACGCGATCTTCCAGGTCGAGTTCATCGAGCGCGTCGTGGGGCGCGACCCCAGGCTCGCGGCCGCGGAGCTGCGGTTCCTCGGCGATCTGCTCCGCCGCGAGCTCGGCGAGGTGCGGAGCTTCATCAGCCAGCTCCGTCCGCCGGTTCTTGCGGAGGCCGGCCTTGTCGGTGCCATCCGCGACGCCGCAGACCACCTCGAGGCACTGGCCGGGATAGCCGTCGACGTCGACATCGCCACGCCCGGCCGTCCGCTGAGCGAGACGGAGCAGACGGTTGCCCTGCGCGTCACGCAGGAGGCCCTTCAGAATGTCCGCAAGCACGCAGCGGCGGCGCACGTCTCCGTCACGGCGGTCAGCGACGGCGCCCAGTGGATCCTCGCGATCCATGACGACGGACGTGGCTTCGACATCGCCTCGACCGTCGGGCGTGCCCGGCGACATTTCGGTCTTCAGTTCATGAGGGAACGGGCGGAGCTCATCGGGGCCCGCCTCGACGTACGATCGGGCTCCGACGGCGGCACGGTCGTCCGGCTCGCGATCCCGACGGGAGAAGAGGAGAGCAGATGACTGCGATCGACTACGGCGGTCCGGAGCGCCGGCGGGGCGGGCCCGACCGAAGGGGTCCGGGTGAGCGGACGCGGATCCTGATCGTCGACGATCACGCGCTGTTCCGGATGGGGATCGCGAATCTGCTTCAGCGCGAGACCGACTTCGAGGTCGTCGGCGAGGCGGACGACAGCCGAACGGCGGTCGATCGCGCGATCGAGACGTCGCCGGACATCATCCTCATGGACCTCTCGATCCCCGCCCCGGGCGGCATCGAGACGACACAGCGGATCAAGCGCGAGCTGCCGTCGACGGGGATCATCGTGCTGGCCGCCACGGAGGACGAGGACGCCCTCTTCGATGCCATAAAGGCCGGCGCGGCCGCATTCATCCTCAAGGACGTTGGACCGGACGACCTCGTCACGATCATCCGTCGCGTCGTCGCCGGCGAGTACCTGATAAACGACAAGGTCTTCGCCAAGCCGGCGGTCGCCAGCCGCGTTCTCAAGGAGTTCCGCGAGCTCGCGGTCTACGGACAGGAAGCGGCCCCGATCTTCGCCCCGCTTTCCCCGCGCGAGGTCGAGATCCTCGACAACATCGCCCAGGGGATGACGAACAAGCAGGTCGCCTACGCGCTGTCGATCAGCGAGCAGACGGTCAAGAATCACATGAGCTCGATCCTCCGGAAGCTGTCGGTCAACGACCGGACCCAGGCCGTCGTGTATGCGATGCGCCAGGGCTGGATCAGGATGCCGGAGGATTAGGCCGCCACGCGCGACCGTCAACGCGACCCATGACGACGATGTCCGAGGAATCTGCCGCCAGCCCCGTGGCGGGCGAGATCGCCACGCTCGACCGCGAGCTGGGCGAGATCGACATGCTCATCACCCAGGCGAGAGTCGAGGCAGGCCGCCACGAGCAGAAGCGCAGTCAGGCCGCCGACCGGCTCGGCAACCTCGCGTCGACCAACGGCGACCCCAAGGACATCCTCGAGCTCAACGGCCAGCTCGTCGGGCTGACGAGGCGCGCCGCGCTCATGGAAGCCCAGGTCGACGTGCTCGAGGGGAAGCGGAAGGCGATCGGGCGGTACCGTGACTCGCTCGCCCGGCACGCTGAGGTGATCGACCGGGCTGCCGCGAACGCCGGCCCCGCGACAGGCGCTGATGGACCGCTGCCGCCGGCAGTCTCACGGGTGGTCCTCGCGGCGCAGGAGGACCTCCGGCGCGAGATCGCCCGCGCGATGCATGACGGCCCGGCCCAGAGCCTGACGAACATCGTCCTCCAGGCGCAGATCGTCGAGCGTCTCGTCGCGGACAACCCCGAGCTGGCCCGGGCTGAGGTGGGGCTGCTTATCGGAATGGTCCAGCAGACCCTCGATGCAACGAAGTCGTTCATCTTCGACGTCCGACCGATGGTTCTCGACGACCTCGGACTCGTCCCGACACTTCGCCGCGCCGCTCGCGACCGCGGCGGCCGTGGCGGGATCAAGGTCGACTTCGAATCACTGGGCGCGGATCGGCGGCTGCCGATGGAGCTCGAAAGCGCCATCTTCCGAATCCTCGACGAGGCCCTCGCGGGCTACCTGGCCGCTGGCCCGGAGACGGTCACGATGCGGGTCGACTGGGCCGACCACCTCGACGCGCGCGTTGCCGCGCGCCGAACGGGTCCACCTATCCCCGTCCTCGAGGCGGAGGGCGAGCCGAAGACCGGGAAGGATCTGCCGCCGGCCCTCGCCTCGATGATGGCGGACCGCCGGGCCGACCGCGTGGCCGCGGTCGACGCCGCACGGAACGCCGCGATCGTTGCCCTGCCGGCGGCCCCGTGGCGCGAGATCCGGCAGCGAGCCACGACGATCGGCGCGACGGTCGAGCTCGAGGACGGCGGCGGGACGTTGCACCTGACTGTGCCGATTGCCCGCCGGGATGCGGCGGACGAAGCGATCTGATGCGGTGCGCCGCGACATCGCGCGGCTCTGCCGCCCGTCGAATGGCCAGGGGATCGTCGAGTACGGGCTGATCCTCGGCCTGTCGGGCGTCGTGACGATCGTCGTCCTCGTCTTCCTCGGCGGAACGCTGTCGGACGTCCTCGAGGCGATCGGCCGGGCAATCGACGCCGCGAGCCGACCCGGGTGAGGCGTCGCGACGGCCCGCTGTTGGAGGCGCGAACGCACCGGTTCGCGAGGGTCCTGCCGCGTGCCGGGGTACCAAAAGCCTAGTGGCGTTCGCGAGGCGGCCGTCCCTATAGTGGCCGGGCCCTCAGTTGAGGGTTTGGACTCATCCAGGAGGCTGCCTCAATGGCGCTCGTCAACTCGTTCCTCGCCACCCTTCGTCGTGACGAGGAAGGCCAGGGTCTCGCCGAGTACGCGCTGATCCTCGCCCTCATCGCCATCGTCGCGATCATCGCCCTGATCTTCCTCGGTGGGCAGGTCAGCACGATCCTGAGCAAGGTCGGCTCCTCGATCTAGTCGCTCGAACGACGAGAGCAACCAACCGCCGGGCCTTCGGGGCCCGGCGGTTCTGGTTTCCCGGTCCTCGCCTGAACCGCCGAGTCAGTTGGCCGGCGGTTTTCGATTCCGAAGGCCTGACATCGCACACTGAACGTATCTTGCCGACGCACCGCGGCAGCGCGCCGAGCGTCCCGCTCCCTCAAATCGCCTATTGAACGCTTACCTCTTGGTACCTATCCTGTGCACGCCTCCGCACGTATGGCGGGGAGCTTGCACGGAAAGGAGGTGTCTCCAGATGTTTGCTGCTCTTATCTCGTTC
>DATFPL010000282.1:0-10491 GCA_035264845.1 Candidatus Limnocylindrales bacterium
TCAGCATCGGGCACCGAACGGCGCGGCACGTCGCCTCGACCGACTCGAGCGTCCAGTCGTTCCCGGTCTGGGCCTCCGCGATCATCGCCTCCACCGATCCGTCGACGGCCCACACGACGGCGTCCTCGATCGCCTTCGTCGAGTGCGGCTCGGATGTGATCTGGCTGAAGAAGAACTGTGCGAAGCGCGCGTAGTCGCGGCGCCACGCGTGCTCGTTGATCAGCTCCCAGCCCTCGTAGCGCGCGCGTTCCTCGTGGAAGGCCGCCGCGACCCGCCATGGGTGTGGTGCCGAGAGGAGCGGGACACCCACGGCGAACGCGACGATTCCGAGGACCCGCTCCGGCTTCTGCGCCGCGAACTCAATCGATCGCCAGACGCCGTCTCCGCACAGCCCTACGAGGACGGCGGCACGCGTTTCGGTCGCGTCCATCACGCACTCGAGGTCGTCGAGAATCCTCTCGTCGGTATATGCCTCGGGTGTGGTTGGTCGGTCCGCAAGCCCGTTGCCTCGCCCGTCGTACGTGACCACGCGGAAGTGGCGGGCGAGGTACGGCACCTGCCCCTTCCACTGCCGCGAATGGATGATCGGGTTGTCGGGCAGGAACACGATCGTGGGGTCGCCGGAGCCGTAGACGTCCCACGCGAGGCGCGTCCCGTCCGCGCTCGTTGCGGAGCCCGATGAGTCGGGGAGGCGGGCACGGCCGGATGTTTCACGCAGCGCGGGCGGAGCGGTCTCGATCATGTCCGTGTCCCCAGGCTGTCGACGAACTCGCGGATCGCGAGATTGACGTTGATCGGGTCGCGCGCGTTGGGGAGATGGCCGCCGCCCTCGATCGTCAAGAGCCGGCCGCCCGTCGCGCGCGCCAGCTCCTCGCCGTGGCGATGGGGACGAATCGCGTCGTCGCTACCGTGGATGACGAGGACGGGGCACCGAACGCGCGCGGCGCGGGCGAGGATCTCGTCACGATCGCCGATGCCCTTCGCGAGCTGGGTGAGGATGAGCGTCTCGGGATCGGTCTCGAGCCCCCAGCCGACGGCGTCTTCGGTCGGCTTGGTCGAATGCGGCTCGGTGAGGACATTGGCGAAGAAGAACTCGAGGAAATCGCGATAGCTCCGGCGCCAGTAGTGCGCGTTGTACTTCGCCCACCCGTCGTCTGTGTCGCGAACGTCGAGGAAGTCGTCCTGCGTCCCGCCGCGGACGACGGAGTCGAGCGCGAGCGCCGGCCCGATGAACACCGCTCCCGCGACGCGTTCCGGATGGTCGGACGCGAGGAGCAGCCCGCGCTGAGCGCCCATCGAGAGGCCGGCGATGACGGCTCGATCCGTCGCCGTCGCGTCCATGACGGCGACAGCGTCGGCGGCAAACTGCCGCTCGGTGTACGCCTCGACCGTTTGCGGCCGGTCGGATCGCCCGTTGCCGCGGCCGTCGAACGTGACGACTCGATACCACCGCGCGAGGTACGGGATCTGCGCCTTCCAGAACCGCGAGTGGATGATCGACCACGTTGGCAGCAGGAGGATCGTCGGCTCGCCCGTGCCATAGACCTCGTAGAAGACGCGGACGCCGTCGCGCTCGATGAATCCCGTGGTGTCCGGGTAGCGCGCGCGGCTCTGCTCGCGCGGCCGCGGGTCGGCGCTTCGCGGGATCGTGTCGTCGACCGCTTCGGACGTCCGACGCGTCGCCGTCGTCATCGGGCGCCGTCCTTCCCGTTCGTCGGGGCCGTGAAGATGCCCTCGAGAATCACGCCGACCTTGCGGAGCGCCGAGCGGATCGGGAGTGTCGACTCCGTCACGCCGAGGAGGATCAGCTCCTCCGCGCCGAGGAACGGCGTTGCCATGAGCGCCGCGACCTCGTCCGGCGTGAAGCCGCCCAGATCCGCGCCCGCCTGCTGCTCGCGCCGCGCGACGTCGGCGAGGAGCCGATACCAGCCGCCGACGAAGTCCCGCACCGATGCCGCGACCTCAGGGTCGGACCAACCCGCGGCGATCATCTCCTGGAGGATCCGGACATAGCCCGACTCGATGTCGGCGTCGAGGAAGTCGACGGCCGTGTTCCACCGGACCCACAGCGGCTCCGGCGTGTCGAACATCGCGGCCTGGCGCTCGAGGAGGCGCTCGTTCTCGGCCGCGAGGACGGCGAGGATGAGCTGGAGCTTCGATCCGAAGTGATAGTGGATCTGGCTGAGCGGGACGCCGGCGGCATCGGCCACGCTGCGCGTCGAGAGGTTCGCGTAGCCCTCGGCGAGGAGGCGCTCGCGAGCGGCGACGAGGATGGTCGTGCGGGTGTCCGCCGTCGCGCGGTCGCGACGCTCGGCGCGGGTTCCAGGCGGCAGGGTTCCCACGCGGGGAGCATAGGGCCAGCGGCTCACGCGGCGACCGAGTGGACGGCGGCGAGGACGAGCGCGACGCCGAGCGGCCGGCTGAGCCGACGGCCCCACGGCAGGTTCTTCTCGACGGCGGTCAGCCCGCCGAGCGCGAGCATCGCTGCGGTGCTCCCGAGCCCGACGCCGAACATGACGAGCATCAGCGACCAGCAGCAGCCGACGCAGAACGCGCCGTGGGCAATCCCCATCGCCAGCGCCTCTCGCCGTTCCGACACGCCACGCCATCGATTGATCACGAACCCGAGCGGGCTGCGGCACTCGTCGAGGCAGCGGTCGCGAAGCGGTGAGAACTGCCAGAGCCCCGCGGCGAGGAGCGTCGTCGAGATGATCAGCTGCGGATGGGCCGCCAGAAAGGGCAATCCGTCGACGCCGGCGTGGATGCCCCGATCGAGGAGCCATGCTGTGAGCCCGAAGCCGCCCCACACGAGGAGGTAGCCGGTGAGCAGCAGCGTGACGAGCTGCCCGGGCCGCCGGCGGCGTCCGACGAGCGCTGCGAACGTCATGACGAGCGGCACGCTCGACGGCAGCATCATCGCGACGATCATCAGGAGCCACCCGACGGCGAACAGCGACGCCTCGACGGGAAGCGGCGCCGCGCCGCCGGCGTGATGGAGGTAGTGGCCGTACGGGGACCGCTCCCACAGCAGGAGGGCGAGCCAGGCCGTGACGGCGATCCCGACGAGCAGGCCGCCGAGGACCGCCCGATCGCGGCGGGGGACACGAAGGTGAGCCGGCGCGAACATTCGGTTGGTCCTCGGCTGGTCGGTGGGGGGAGGGGGCGACCGTCAGGCCGCGAAGCGGAAGTGACCCTGGAGCGCGTTGTTGCCTTTGCGGTTCACGCTCGGCACGCCGTGCGAGCTCCCGTCCCGGGTGAAGTAGTCGGACTTCGCCGCATACACCGGCGACCCGGGAACAGTCGAGAAGACAGTCTCCGACAGGACGGTCGGCTTGCCGGTCGCGCCCATGTACGGCTGGATCTCGGCGTCGGCCACGTTGCCGACCTTGAGGCGGCCCTTGCCGCCTTCGACCGTGAACGTGATCGGCACGCGTTCGACGGACACGACCTCGCCGATCAGGCCTGCCAGATCGGCGATGGCGCCGCCGGCCTGACCGGTGAAGACCTTGAGGAGCATTCCCTGCTGCTCGTCGGTCGTGCCGTCGTCGAGGTAGACCGCGCCCTTCCACGACTTCGGGACGAGGACGTTGCCGGGGATGTGGACGCTGAGCGCGACCGTCCGGCCGCTCACGTCGACACCTTCGATGGAGCCGGAGTCGATGTGCCACGCGAGAGCGGAGTCGCACGTCCCGCCGTCGGGATCCTCGCCGACCCAGCAGGGGCACAGGACGTTGCACGTGCAGACCTCGAGCAGCTTGCCTTCGATGTCGTAGGCCATGGTTCCTTGCCCTCCGTTTGGTGGCTGTCACCTATTCAGGTCGGTCGATTGACCGAATTCGGTCGGTCGGCCGAATAGTAGGGACGCGGCGGCGTTTGTCAAGAAGCAAGATTCGAGGAAGGGAGCCTCGTGCGAGCCGGCCAAATTCACCCGGCGAATGACTTCGGCGTCGACCACCCTTGGCTCGCGCCGGGATCTGCGTCTCCGGCAGCCGGCCCAACACGGACGTTCGCGACTTATTCACGAGGTGAATATCTGCCCATGGATGTCCCGGAGGACCGCGGCCGCTGGCGGATGCTGGCGATCGTCGGCGTCGCGGAGCTGCTCGCCATGGCGCCCTGGTTCAGCGCCTCGGCTGTCGCGCCGCTACTGACGGCGGAGTGGGGGCTCGACCGGCTGGGCCTGCCCGCCCTGACGATCGCCGTGCAGCTGGGGTTCGCCGCCGGAGCGCTGGCGCTGGCCGTGACCGCGGCCGCGGACGTGCTGCCGGCGCGAGGGCTGTTCTTTGCCGGCGCGACCGTGGCCGCCGCCGCGAACCTGGGATTCGCCTTTCTCGCCCGCGACCCAGGTTCCGCGCTGCCGTTCCGCATCCTGACCGGGCTCGCGCTTGCCGGCGTGTACCCGATCGGGCTGAAGCTGCTCGCCGGCTGGTTCCGACGGGAGCGGGGACTGGCGATCGGGGTCCTCGTCGGGGCGCTGACCGTGGGGTCGGCGCTGCCATACCTGCTCCGCGCGGTCGGCGCGAGCCAGGGCGTCGACTGGCACGCGACGGTCGCGGCGGCGAGCGTCGTCGGCGTGATCGGCGGCGTCATCGTCCTCGTCGCCGGGCGCAACGGGCCGTGGGATGCGCCTGCGCCACGGTTCAGCTTCGACGTCGCGCGCTCGGCATACCGCGACACGGCGGTCCGCCTCGCCAACCTCGGCTACCTGGGCCACATGTGGGAGCTCTATGCGATGTGGACATGGGTTCCGCTGTTCCTCGCGGCGAGCTTCGCGGCGGCGGGCACCGCGAGCCCAACGGCCGCGAGCCTCGCCGCGTTCGCAATCGTCGGCGCGGGCGGTGTCGGCTGCATCGTCGCGGGTCTGCTCGCGGACCGCCTGGGGCGGACTACGCTCACGATCGCCGCAATGGCGGTCTCCGGCTCGAGCGCGATCGTCGTCGGGTTCCTGTTCGGTGCGCCGCCGATCCTGACCGTCGTCGTCGGGCTGGTCTGGGGGATCACGGTCGTCGCGGATTCGGCCCAGTTCTCGACGGCCGTGTCGGAGCTCGCGCCCGTCGGGACCGCAGGGTCGGCCCTCGCGATCCAGATGGCGCTCGGGTTCCTGCTGACGGGAATCACGATCCTCGGCGTCGGGCTGCTGAGCCCGGCGGACGGCACGGGGTGGCGGGTCGCGTTCGGGCTCCTCGCGCTTGGCCCGCTCGTCGGAATCGCCGCGATGCTCCGCCTGAGGCGCCGGCCGGAAGCCCTGCGGATGGCCAACGGGCACCGCTGACCGAACGCCCACGTGCGACCGGGCCGGCGACATCACGGTCGTCGCCGCGGCGGCGTCCGCGGCGGGGGGCTGGACGCCGGCGGTAAAATCGGAAGTCTCCCGACCCGCCCACGAGCCGGCAGCCTGCCCCTCGGACGGGCCGGAACGCGCTTCAAGGAGGACCCGATGAAGGCGTTCCTGGTCGACCTGGAGAACCGTCCCGGCGAGTTCGCGCGAGTTGCCGAGGCACTCGGCAAGAAGGGCGTGAACATCACGGGCATCACGGGCACGACGTGCGGTACGAGCGGTCGCGTCGCGCTCATCACGTCGGACGACGCTCAGACGCGAACCGCGCTCGGCGAGACGAAGTGCAAGTTCAAGGAGATCGAGGCCGTCGAGACGACGCTGCGGGACGAGCCGGGTGCGCTGGCGAAGATCGCGCGCCGGCTCGCCGACGCCGGCGTCAACATCGACGCGATCATGCCGACGGGGACGACGGGCAAGGACATCACCGTGCAGTTCCTGACGGACAACCCGACGAAGGCCAGGGAGGCCGTCGCCGCGGCGATGTCCACGCCCCGCTGAGCCAGCGGCGGAACGCGCCATCTGGCAGTACCGATTCCCATCCTGATCCGCGAATCCGAGCTGAAGGAGGGCCCTCGTCGAAGGCCCTCCTTCTCATTGCGGCGCGGCGTCAGGCGTCGGGCGGACGGTTGTCGAACGCGCCGACGACCAGCGTGTGGACCTCGCCGCCGCGGTCCGTGACGCGGACCTCGCGGCCGGCGGCGGTCCGAACGTGCCAGCCCGGCGCGTCGACGTCGAACTTCTCGCCCCCCCGGAAGTTGATCCGGATCTCCGGCCTGCGGCCCTCGTCGGGCGCGACGCCGATCATCTGCTGATCGCGTCCCAGGCGGAGGAACCGGAGCCCCACCCTGGGGCCGCGGCCGAGCGTCACGGACGGGAACCGATCGACCTGCGCGGTCACCCAGAGCTGGCGGCCGGCGTACCAGCGGCGATACGCCCAGGCGATCATCGCAATGAGGAGCACGAGAAGCAGGCCGACGACCGGCAGCAGGACGGGGTTGCAGCCGATGAACCCGGTGCACGGCCTGAACACGTCGGACAGCGGCGACGCGTCGCCGATCCCACTGTCGTTCGTGGCGGTCGCGCGGCAGACGTATTCGGTCCCGTTGACGAGCCCGCCGAGGACGATCGGCTGGATCCCGTCGACCTCCTTCCGCACGCTCCACGTCGCACCCCCGTCCGTCGAGCACTCGTACGCGAGCTGCGCAACCGGCACGAAATCTGGCAGCGTGACGCCGAGCCGGGCGGAGCGGTCAGAGGCGGTGACGGTCGGCTTGCTGGGAGCCGGCGGGCGCCCGAACGGGGTACCCGCGACGGGCGCGGCGGACCACGGCTGGACGCCGCTCGCGGTGACGGCCGCGACCTCGCACCGGTACGGCGTCCCGTTCTCGAGCGGCTCGACAACCGCGACCGGCTCCGCGCCCGGCTTCCGCGTGACCTGCGTCCAGTCGCCGCCGGTGCTGGGCCGGCAGCGAGCCTGGTACTCCACGACCGTGCCGACCGCGATCTGCGGCGGCGGAACCCAGTGGACCTCGAGCCCGCCGTCCCGCGGCACGACGCTGATGCTCCGGACGAGCCCGAGCGGTATCGACGGCGCGGGTGTGGGATTCGGCGTGGCGACCGTGAACGTGCACGAGACGTCCTGAAGGGCGACCGCGACGGCCTGACCCGCCGCCTCCGCCGTGTCGAACACGACGTTCGGCCATTCGTACGTCGTCGAGCCATCGCACCGTTTCATGTCGCGGGTGATCCGGAGGTCGACGAGGCTCGTCTGGAGTCGCGACCGGTCGGCCGGGTCGACACCGAGGCCGACAGGCAGGAGGGCGAACGGGGACCGCGCCCCGAACAGCCGATCCCGGGCCGGCTTCACCTGCGTGACCGGGACACCGGCGACGTCGTGCTTGCCGTCGGTGAAGAAGATGATCGAGGGCCGCGGCGAAACCGCTGGGAAGTGCGTCGCCGCCCTGGTCAGCGCGGCGACGTAATTCGTGTCGTCGCCGATCGCACGGGTCACGGCGCGAGTCACGCCCTTGCGATACGTTGCGGAGACGCCGCGGAGGCAGGTGGCGAGCTGCGTCACGGCCGGCTTGCTGCGCCGGAGCCGCAGGTCCGTGCAGCCCTTGACGTCCGTCGCGCGGGTCGCGAAGGTCACGATCGAGACGGTCGCGTCGCCGGCGACGAGCGTGTCTGACGTCTCCTCGACCCGGGCCGCGATCCCCTCGAGGGCGCCCGCGAACGCCGTCCGGACCGCCTTGTTGTCGAGGATCGAGCCCGACAGGTCGAGGACGAGGACGATGTCCGACGGGTCGTTGGCGGCGGCGGACGCGGGCCGGATCGCCGCGGGGAGGGCCGTCGTGAGGAGGGCGGCGAGCAGCGCGAACCGGAGCACCCAGCTCGTTCGGCGCAGCCCGTGCATCGGAAGCCCCCTCCAGGCCTCGCTCGTCCCGTGCAGCGACGAGCGCCCGGCGACCGCGATTGGATCGGGAGTATGCATCGGCTTGGCCTTGCGTGGCGACACCGATTTTTCGGATCGCGGCGCACGGCGGTGCTCCGCGGCGCCGGCTAGTGCAGGCGGAACGTCGTGACGACGCCGGCGTGGTCCGATGGCCACGCGGCGAGGAGCGGCGACAGCGGGGTGTACCGCGCGCCGACGGCGTCATTCGCGGGCGCCCGTACGATCCGTCCGTGCTGGGCTGCTTCTCGATCCCGCGTCGCTGACCCGCCTCCTACACGTGACTTCACCGAAGCGCGACGGCGGCCCCGTCCTCACGCGCCGGCAGCTGAACCGGGCGCTCCTCGAGCGGCAGCTGCTGCTCCGCCGCGCCGAGATGCCCGTCGAGGCTGCGATCGAGCACCTCGTCGCGATGCAGGCGCAGAACCCGCACGACCCGTACGTCGGGCTGTGGTCGCGGCTCTCCCGTTTCGATCCGCTCGCGCTGTCGCGGCTGATCGAGGAGCGGCGTGCCGTCCGCGCCGTCGCCATGCTCCGGACGACGATCCATCTCCTGACCGCGCGCGACTGGGTTGCGCTCCGGCCCGTGCTACAGGCCGTGCAGGAGCGCGGCTTCTGGACCGGCAGCCCGTTCGGACGGCGGATCCGCGGTATCGACGTGGACGCCGTGCTCGCCGCGGGGCGCGAGATCCTCGACGAGGAGCCGCGGACGGCGGCAGCGCTCGCGAAGCTGCTCGGCGCGCGGTGGCCCGGCGTCGACGCGACCGCTCTGTCGTACGCGGTCCGCTATCTCGTCCCGCTCGTCCAGGTCCCGCCGCGCGGCCTGTGGGGCAGGGCCGGCCAGCCGGTGCTGGCGACGCCGGAAACCTGGCTGGGGGAATCGGTCGCCGACGACTCGTTGCCGGACTCGATGATCCTCCGCTACCTCCGCGCGTTTGGGCCGGCGTCGGTGATGGACGTCCAGGCGTGGTCGTGGCTGACGAAGCTCCGCGAACCGATGGAGCGGCTCCGGCCGGAGCTCCGAACCTTCCGCGCCGAGGACGGCCGGGAGCTGTTCGACGTCCGGGACGGCGCGCTACCCGACCCCGACACGCCGCCGCCGCCGCGGTTCCTGCCGCAGTACGACAACGTGCTGCTCTCCCACAAGGACCGCAGTCGGATCGCCGGTGACGCAAGTGTCTGGCTTCGGACGACGGCGGCGCCCGACACGGTCTTCACTGGCGGGACGTTCCTCGTCGACGGATTCCTCGCCGGCGGCTGGAAGGTGGAGCGCGACGGCGAACGCGCGACGCTGAACCTCATGCCCGTCCGGCCGCTCGCGCGGGCGGATGCAGCCGCTCTCGAGGAGGAGGGCGTCGCGCTGCTCGCGCTCCTCGCCGCGGACGCCACGGCGCGCGACGTCCGGTTCGGCGAGGCGCCATGACGAGCCGTTTGTCTCAAACGCCACTCGCGCGCGAGTTATCACTGGGGCGAGCCAGACGGCGGCGCCGCGCACGCTCGGCGGGCGGGCAGGTCTCTTTCGGATGCCACCCACGCGGGCGTGCGAGAGGAAATTCGTGGATAACTCGCGGCTGGCTCGAATTTCCGACACGCCCGGCCCGCGACGACGGGGGGCGGCGGGGCCGCGACGGTCGGGCCCGGTAACGGCCCGCGCGGTCGGCGCCCGGCGACGCTACCTGACCGGCGAGACGAGCACGAACTTCCCGTACCACTCGTCCTTCGACGGGCGGATGCCGCTCGTGTACGGATCGTCGTACGGGCTGTCGGTCTGGAGGTACGGCTGGAAGCGGAGCTTCAGGTTCGTCGACGTCTTGAACGTTCCGTACGGCACTCGGACGTTGACCATGTTCTGGGACTGGAGGGGATCGGCGAGGTAGAAGCCGACCACCGTGAACTGGTTCGTGTATCGACCCAGCGAGTCGCGCGCGTACGGATCGCCGCTCAGCCCGTAGTACCCGACGAGCATCTGGGCGTGCCGCCCGGCCCACGCGAGCACGGCGACGGGCTTGCGGTACGAGATCATCGCCCGCACCGCCGACTTCACCGCCGCGTCGTAGGTGGTGTAGGCGAAGTCGTCGTAGACGCGGCCACGGGTGTCGAGCGCGTTCTTGCCCCAGCCGTAGTAGTTGAGCGCGTTCCGCATCCCGTGCGGGTCCGAGCCGTGGCCGCCGGCGAGCGTGTCGTGCGTCCGCTCCCAGGCGAGGATCGAGTCGCGGACGGCACCGCTCCGCGTCACGGTCCAGTGGAACCCCGGCCCGCCCGCGTTGCGGAGGGCGATGAAGTTGAGCATGTCCATCGCCGACGTCGACGTGCAGGCGTACATGTTCGGGTCCTGGTAGCGGAACCCGTCGGCCACGAAGATGTAGAGCGACGACGGCGATGCGGCCGCGACGGGGGCCGCGGCGACGAAGGCCGCAAGGAGCGACGCCGCGAGGAGCGCGCCGCGGGCCGGGCGGGTCAATCGGTTCATGCGACAAGCATCGTCGCGGGCGCAAGCCCGCGATACCGACGCGCGGGGCAGCAGGGGGAAGTACTTTCGGGCCATCCGCGTTCGTCGATTGCGCCGCGGCCGGCGGCGTGCCAGGCGACGCCCGCGACGCGGCCCCCCGAGGCGGCCCCCCGACGCGCCGCGCCGGCCGCGCCGCCCCCGACGCGCGGCGCCGGCCCCGCCGCCCCCGCCCCGCCGCCCCGCCGCGGCACCCCA
>DATFPL010000283.1:0-13032 GCA_035264845.1 Candidatus Limnocylindrales bacterium
GTCGCGCCTCGGGCGCCAGTGGACGAGGTCGCGTAGCTCGGGGTCGGCGGAGGCACACGTGCGTTCGATCCGCGACACGGCCGCGATCGCCGGCGCCACCCGGAAATAACGTCAGACCTGTGTGGTGTGGCAACACTAACCACGAGATTTCACGCACGATCTGAGCCGCTAGTACGGATGGGTTATTGGCAAGAACTGTGACGTTGGTAGGGTCGGGAGGTCGACTTCACAAATCCTCCACGAGCCGTGCCTCCCCTCTCACCCCGTCCAGCCGACGCCACCCTCTCCGTCACCAAGGCCGCTCGCCTTCTGGGTGTTCATCCGAACACGATTCGCGCCTGGAGCGATGCCGGTCGGCTTCGCTATTACCGAATCAACCCGCGAGGCGACCGGCGGTATCGCGTCGGCGACCTCCAGCGGTTTCTCGCCGCGGCATCCGCGGGCTCGGCCGAGGTCGCCGCCACGCATGGCCACGTTGCTCCAAGACGCGGCTTCGATTCGGCGTTTGTTCGCGGTAACGCGCCGCACCGTCCCGTCCATTTGGTCCCGGCACCGACGGGCGACGGCGACGTGCTCGACATTCACCGGCGGCGCGCGGAGCTCGACGTGCTCGCCCAGCTCGCGACGCTCGCCGCGGAATCCGCGAACAGCGCGGCAGGCGATCTCGACGGCGTCCTCGACGCCGCAGCGGATGCGCTCCGCGACGCCGGCGATTACTACCTCGTCGCGATGTGGGAGCTACGTGGCGACGACTTCGTTCCGCGCGCCGTCGCGGGCCCACCCGTCGTTCGGCTCATGGATGTCCGCCGCGGGCAGGGGGTCCTCGACGCGGCCCTCGCCCAACCCGGCGAACCGTGCCTCGCGGCGGCATCCGGCAGTGGCGGGATCCTGGGCGACGGCCGCCCGGAGCTGGCGGTCTCGATCCCCGACACACGCGGGGCGTGGGGCGTCCTGCACGTCGTCGGCGAGGCGGCGGGTTCATTGACCGAGCGTGACGGCGATGTCGCAGCCGCGACCGCGCGGACCGTCGCCGCGCTCGTCCACGGGTCACGGACCGGCGCACGCGTCGCCCACGAGCTGCACCGCGCCGAGGCGCTCCGGCGTGTCGCGAGCGACATCGGCAGTCGCCTCGACCTCGACCAGATCCTGTCGGGGCTCGTCGAGCACGCGCTCGTCCTCTTCGAAGCGGACCGCGCCGGCGTGTTCCTGCGTCGCGCCGACGGCAAGGCCGTCGCGGAGGTGACTCGCGGCCTGTCGAAGACATACCTGAACAACGTTCGCGACTGGCCCGCCCCGTCCCTCCCGGCGTTCGCGGTCGAAGCCGGCCGACCGATGTTCGCGACGGCCTACCGCGACGACCCGAGGGGCTCCGGCGTTCGGGCCGCCGTCGTCCAGGAGGGCTTCGACACGATCTGCACGGCGCCGATGAAGGACGGCGTGGTCACCCTCGGCGTGCTGAACGTCTACCACGACCGGCCGCACTACTGGACCGACAGCGAGCTCGAGACGATGGCGGCCTTCGCGACGCAGGCATCGGTCGCCATCAAGACGGCCCAGAACTTCAGCCAGATGGCGGCCTGGGCGGCCCAGCTGCAGTCGATCCAGCAGCTCGGCACGCGGCTCAACCGCCTGACGAACGTCCGGGAGATCGGCCTCGCGATCGCCAACGAGCTGAGCCAGCTCATCGACTCCCACAACGTCCGCGTCTACCGGCAGTACGGCCCGGACCTCGTACCCGTCGCGATGCAGGGGCAGGTCGGCGAGTACGTCGACGAGACGCCGGAGCAGCTCAGGGTCGCCGTCGGCCAGGGCATCACGGGCTGGGTCGCCGAGCACAAGGTCCCGCAGCTCCTTGCCGACGCCGCGAAGGACCCGCGGGCGAACACGATCCCCGGCACCCAGGACGACCTCGACGAGTCGATGCTCCTGGCGCCGATGATCTTCGAGGACCAGGTCGTCGGCGTTCTCGTCCTGTCGAAGCTGGGGCTCCATCAGTTCACCCAGGACGACCTGCGGCTGCTCGTGATCTACGCGAGCTTCGCGGCGCAGGCGATGGCCAACGCCGACGCGACCGAGCGCCTGCGCGCGCAGTCGACGTCACTCGAACGCCAGCTCCGCAGCCAGCGCGAGCTGCTCCACATCACCGAGTCGATCCTGTCGACGCTGGAGCCGCGCGCGGTGCTCGACCAGATCGCCGACCGACTGGGAGCGCTCGTCGGCTACGACAACATCTGCATCGAGGTCTACGACCGCGCCTCGAACCGGCTGCACCCGCTGACCGCGCGGGGTGTCAACGCCGAGGAATACATGAAGGAATGGGAGCTCGACGAGACGGGCCTCGCTCCCTGGGTCATCGAGCACAACGAGCCCGTTCTCGTCGTCGACCAGTTCGACGACCCGCGCGTCCTCCACTGGGAGACGACGGGTCCGGTTCACGGCGGGATGATCGTCGTGCCGCTCCGCGGCCGCGAGGGAGTCACGGGCGTGCTGACCCTCGAACGGCTCGGCGAGGGCAGCACCTTCAACGAGGAGGAGTTCGAGCTCGTCAAGCTGTTCGCGGCCCAGGTCTCGATCGCGCTTCAGAACGCTGAGGTCTATCGCGACGTCGAGATCCGGGCGCGAACGGACGGCCTGACCGGCCTGCTCAACCACGGGACGTTCCGCGAGCGGCTCGAGGCGAGCGTCGCGAAGGGCGAGCCGTTCAGCCTCGTGATGATGGACCTCGACGAGTTCAAGGCGGTCAACGACGCACTCGGTCACCAGGCCGGCGACCGGCTGCTCGCGGAGATCTCGCGGGCGATCGTCGCGGCCGGTCGTGAGACGGACCACGTCTTCCGCTACGGCGGCGACGAATTCGCGTTGATCCTCCCGGGTGCCGACGAGGCGTCCGCGGTCGCGGTTGCCGAACGCGTCCGCGCCGCGGTGACCGCGGTCGGCGAGCCCGGTACGACGTGGAACATCGGCGGCGTCGTCGCCTCGGCGTCGTTCGGCGTCGCCACGTTCCCGACCGACGGGACGACCGCCGCGTTGGTGCTGCTCGCCGCGGACCGGGCGTGCTTCGTCGCGAAGCGCTCCGCTCACGGCGTCATTGCCACGGCCGACGAGGGTCTCGCACTCGCGGCCGAGTTCTCGCTGCAGGACCCGACGCCGGTCGACTCGCCGACCTCGTCCGCGGCGTAGCGGTCGCAACGGCTCGGCGGTCCGCGCCACTTCCGCCCCGGAGCGCCGTATCCTCCGCACGTGATGCGCTCCCGTCCCCGCGTCGTCGTCACCGTCGCCGTCCCGGGCCGGCAGTCGGAACCCGACGTCGCGGAACGCAAGAACGAGCTCTACGCCGCGGCGATCCGGCGGCACGATGGCGAGCCGATCGTCATCGACGCGGGCACGGACGAGCGGACCCGGCGGGACGCGTTCGCGGCGATGGACGGACTCCTGCTCACGGGAGGCGCCGACGTCGATCCGTCCCGCTACGGTGCGACCGTCCAGGGAGCAACCGGGATGGAGCCCGAGCGCGACGCGCTCGAGGCGGCGGCGTTCCAGGCCGCGGAGGACAAGGCGCTCCCGATCCTCGGCATCTGCCGCGGACTCCAGGCGTTGAACGTCTTCTGTGGCGGCAAGCTGATCCAGGATGTCCCAGGGCACGCCGGGCCGTCGTGGGGTCGCGGGAACCCGCTCCGTCACCCGCTCCGCATCGCTCCGGGGACGCGCCTTGCGCGGATCCTCTTCCCGACCAACGCCCGCGGCGGCGTCATCGAGGTCAACAGCTATCACCACCAGGGCATTCGCGTCGCCGACCTCGCGCCGACGCTGGTGCCGAACGCCTTCGCTACCAGCTCCGTCGGCGAGCTCGTCGAGGGTGTCGAGACGCGGAGCGGCCGCTTCGTGGTCGGCCTCCAGTGCCACCCCGAGCGGCAGGACTCGACACCAGAGGCATTCGAGCGCGTGTTCCGCGTCTTCGTCGACGCCTGTCGCGGGACCGTCGTCGAGCGCGACGGCTAGAGGCGCCCCGCCTGGATCACGCGCTGCAGGAACTGGCGGGTCCGCGGCTCGCGTGGGGTGGACAGGATGTCCGCCGGCGGCCCCTCCTCGAGAATCCGCCCCGCGTCGAGGAAACAGATCCGGTTCGCGATGTCGCGGGCGAAGCCCATCTCGTGGGTCGCGATGACCATCGTCATCCCGCTCGTCGCAAGCTCGCGGATGACGTCGAGAACCTCCGCGACGAGCTCCGGATCGAGCGCGCTCGTAACCTCGTCGAGAAGGAGCAGATCCGGCCGCATCGCGAGCGCGCGCACGATCGCCACGCGCTGCTGCTGCCCGCCGGATAGCCGGTCCGGGTAGTCGAGCCTCTTGTCGGCCAGACCGAACCGCTCGAGCAGCGCATCCGCCTCGCGCTCGGCGTCCACCCGCGACTGCCGGAGCACCTTGCGCGGGGCCAGCGTCACGTTCGCGAGCACCGACATGTGCGGAAAGAGGTTGAACGCCTGGAACACGATCCCGATCCGCCGCCGGATCGTGTCGACGTCGACGCCGCGCGCGGTGATCTCGACGCCCGCGACGACGATCCGGCCGGCATCGATCGGCTCGAGCAGGTTGACGCACCGCAGGAGTGTCGACTTGCCCGATCCCGATGCCCCGATCAGGCAAACGACTTCATGCTCTGCGACCGTCAGGTCGATCCCGCGGAGCACCTCGAGCGAGCCGAACGACTTGTGGAGATCGGCAATCTCGAGCGCGATGGTCACCGCACGCCGCCCGTCGCTCGCCCGCGCCGCTCGCGCGCGACGAGCCAGTCCGTCAGCCGGGCCAGCGGGATGGTGATGACGATGAACACGAGCGCGACGTCCATGTACGGCGTGAAGTTGAACGTGGCGGCGTTCTTGATCTGCGACGTCCGAAAGATCTCGACGACGCCGATCAGCGACACGAGAACGGTGTCCTTCTGGAGGCCGATGAAATCGTTGAGGAGCGGCGGGATCACGCGCCGAACGGCCTGCGGGACGATCACGAAGCGGAGCGCCTGGAAACGCGTCAGGCCGAGCGACCGCGCGGCCGCGTCCTGGCTGGGATGCACGGATTCGATGCCCGCCCGGTAGACCTCCGACACGTATGCCGAGTAGATGAGGGTCAGGGTCAGGACGGCGTACGGGAATGGATCGACCGGCAGGCCGGCGATCGCGAGGCCAGGGATCCCGAAACCGAGGACGTAGATGACGAGCAGGCCCGGCAGCGCCCGGAAGATGTCGACGTAGAGCGTCGCGACGAACCGGAGCGGGAAGAACACCGGGCCCGGCAGGCTCCGGACGACAGCGATGACGAGCCCGAGGGCGAGGATCAGGACCTCGGCGATGACGAACAGCTGGATGTTCGTGACGAATCCGCTGATCGTCGCGGGCAGTGCGGCCCAGAAGATGCGGGCGTCGAGGAACGAGCGCTGCACCTCCGCCCACCCGGGCGCGTTGACGACGAACCAGCCGACGAACCCGAAGAAGACGACCGAGCTGACGACGGCGATCGAGACGGACCGCCAGACATCGCGATCAGGTCCCCCGGCGCGACGCTGCGACCGCTCGTCGCCGCCAGGGATGCCGACGGGCTCGGTCAGATGCGGCCGAGCGGCGCCGGACAACGCTGCAAGCGGCCTACGGCTGAATGACCGGCGCGCTCGCCTTGTCGGACAGCCACTCCGTGGTGATCGTATCGAGCGTGCCGTCCGTCTTCAGCGCCCCGATCGCGGCGTTGACACACGACGTCAGCGAACTGCCCTTCTCGAGGACGAGGCTGAAGTGCTCGGCGTCGGCGCCCGACGGCGCGGGGAACTGGCCGACGATGACCGCATTCTCCAGCTGCGCTGCGGTGACGTAGAACGCCGTCGGCAGGTCGACGACGAGACCGTCGATCTGCTTGACCTTCAACGCCTGGACCGCCTTGTCGTTCGTGTCGTAGACGGAGGGCTGCTTGTCCGGCTTGATCGTGTTCACGATCGTGTCGTAGCTCGTCGTCCCGACCTGCGCGCCGAACTTGAAGCCCTTCATCGCCGCGACCGTCGTCGCCGACGCGAGCGGCGTGCCCTTGAGCGCGACGACGGACTGGCTCACGAAGTAGTAACCCTCGGACATATCGACGCTTTGTGCGCGCTCGGCGGTAAACGACACCTGGTTGATGTCGAAGTCGAACGGCTTCCGGCCCGGCTTGTACGAGTTGTCGAACGGGACGACGACCCACGCGACGTCGTCCTTCGAAAAGCCCAGCTTGTCGGCGACCGCGTACGCGACGGCGCTCTCGAAGCCCTTGCCGTTCTTCGGATTGCCGAGCTCCCACGCAGGGTCTGCGGGGTCGGGGTCGAAATATGGCGGGTAGGCCGGATTGTCCGTCCCGATCGTGAGCTTGCCGGCGGCCGTGAGCTTGAGGCTCTCCTTCGCGCACGGATCTGGCGACGGCGAGGGCGACGCGGCCGTGCTCGGTGAGGCCGAGGGACTAGTCGCGGCGACGGCCGGAGCGCTCGGCGACGTGGCGACACCGGAGCAGCCGGCGAGCATGACGGCAACGAGAACGAAGGCCGCCGCTCTGAACGTGACGCGCATCGTGAACATCTCCCTCTGGCCCGACGAACGCGGGGAGTGTACCCGAGCGTCGCGCAGGTGCCCGGCGAACGCTCAGTCCGCGCGCCGGCGGATCCGAACCGCGGCGTCTTCGGTCAGGCCGAGCATCGCCGCGGCGTCCCCCTGGTTGACGGCGAGGCAGAGCCGGCCGTACGAGTCCTCGTAGACGAGCGGCTCCCCGGGGGAGACGTTGCCGAACGTTGTCTGCCACGGAACGCCGAGCCGCCGCTCCCCCACCTCGACGTCCAGACCGGTGCCGGCGACCATCGGCCCGAGTGCGGTGCGGAGATCCGTTGCGAGCGCAGTGAGCTTGACGTTGCCGAAGGTGTCGACATAGATGACGTGGCTGTCGAGGGCACCGTCGCGGACTCGAGGTTCGGGAAACCGGAGACGGACGAGCGTCGCGGGATCGACCGCGGGTCCCAGCCTCGCGATCGCGACGCCGAGCGCGAGATGCGCAGCCGCGGGGGCGAAGATGTCGCGGCCGTGGAAGCTCGACGAGATCACCGGCAGCCGGTACTCCGGCGCCTCGAGCTCGACCCCCTCGACAACCCCGCCCAGCCGGTCCGCGGCCATGAGAAGGAGCCCGTTGTCCGGCCCGACGAGGTGATCGCCGCGCGCGACGCGGATCGCGACGCCCCGTCGTTCCGTTCCCACGCCGGGGTCGACGACCGCGACGTGCGATCCAATGGGCAGGTACGGCAGCGCGCACCACAGGAGGAGTGCCCCGTCACGAACGCGGTACTTCCTTACTTCGTGGCTGATGTCGACGATCTCGGCGTCGGGCGCGATCCCGAGGACGACGCCGCGACAGATCGCGGCCGACGGATCGCGCAGCCCGAAGTCGGTCAGGAGCGAGACGAAGGGCCGTGGCACCCGCGGATCGTACCGGCGGCGCCGTGAATCCGAAGCGGCGCCTGGAGGAGGTTAGGCGCCGCTTCGGGGGTTGACCTCGGTGGCGGGAGGAGGGAGAACGCCGCCGAAGCCGGTCTATTCGATTGTCGAGCGATTCAGGTCAGGTCGGCCGTTCCGTCCTGGGCTCCGAACCGTCCCGCGAGATGGAGCTCGCGGAGGAAGAGGAGTCGATTCACTTCGTTGAGCTTCCACGGCTGCGTTTCGACGTGGATGCCGCAGACGTAGGCCGTGAGGTTCGCCGCTTCGTCGGGTGCGAGCCCTCGCAGGACCAGCATCCTGTATGTCGCCCGCGTCTCGGGCCGCATCGACAGCTCGAGCCGCCGAGGTGCCGTCGGGACGATCGGCGCGGTCATCGCGGAGGCCGCTGCGAGCACCGCTGACGTGACGCGCCTTGCCGGCCGTCCGCGTCCGCGAGTCCCTCGCCGCGACTGTCCTGCCATGTTTCGAGCCTTCGTGACCCCTGGTCTTCCGCCCCCGGCGGATGGGTGATGAGGACCGGATCGTCCGACGAGTGTTGCGCGGGGGCGATGACCCGCAGGTCCGGTGGTTACCGGTACTTGCGCCTGCCGTTTGCGGGAGTGCGGCCCGCGCCCATCGCGGAGCTGGAAGGCCTGCCCGGTAGACTGCCGGCGTGCGAGTCCGGACGTTCGAGCTCCGCCTCATCGCGCTCGCCCTGTTCGTCGCGTGGACGGCGACCGCGGGGCTCGTCGTGCTCGCCTACCACCCGGGCGGCCCGATCGACTTGCTCGTCGGTATTGCCGCCGGTATCCCGATCCTCGTCGCATTGATCGGAGTCGCCTGGCCGCCCGTGGCACGCGGTGATCGGGCGTTCGCTGCGCTCGTCTGGCTGGGGCTCGCGTCGCTGCTCGTCCTCGCGCCATCGATCGGCGGGCTCCTCAACCAGCTCCTCGCCCGCGGCCCGCAGACGCTGCTCCCGTCGCTCGAGGCCGCGTATCCATGGCTGCTCGCGCTCGTCGGCACGAGCCTCTTCAGCGGCCTCGGCCTCGCGCGGCGGTCCCTCGGCGAGGCGTCGCTCCGACGGGCGCGGTTCGCACGGGGATCGCTCATCGCGATCGCGCTGACGGCGGTCGTCGGGACCGTGTTCGCGGCCGCGGCGATCGGCAACGACGTCGCGCTTCGCGACCGGCCGACATCGGACTCACGGTTCGGGCCCGTGGACGCGGACCGGGAGCCGCCGCTGTGCGACGTCGCGCTCGCGGTCGGCCGCACCGCGCGGGTCGATCTCGTGCTCACCGGCGACGTCGACCGCACGACCCTGGGCACTGTCGACGTCCGGGGCGTGCGGTCCGCGGCCGACTTCCGATGGCTCGCGTACGTCGCGACGAGCGGCGAGCTGGGGCAGTACGGAGCGGCAAGTGTCGGCTCGTCCGCCTGGACGCGCACGCCGAGCGGCGGCTGGCAAGCGGCGCGGGTAGCCGCGGTTGCGGATGAGAACCTGGACGCGCAGGTCCTCGCAATCGCGCTCCCCGCGGGCACGCGCGCCGTCGCGGAGATGCACGGGGTGTCGTTCTTCGAGGGTGCGCGGGCACGACACTGCCGGGTGGCGATCGACGGACCGACGTTCCGCGCGGCGTTCCCGCAGGTCCGATGGCTCGTCGGGTCCGCGGACCTCGCTCGGTGGCGCGGCGAGCTCGACTACTGGGTCTTCGTCGACGGCGAGCTCGGTCAGGTGAGCGGCAGCGTCAACGGCGACGCCGGCGACATCGTCAAGGGCGGGCTGCAAGGCCGCCTTCGGGCGACGATGATCGCGACCGAGCGGGACCGGCCTCATCCCATCGTTCCGCCGGCCGGCTGACAGCGAGGGCGTCGTGGAGGAGGAGGGACGGACCGGCAAGCGCGATCGCCTCGCCCGGCTCGGGCGCGTGATCGCGGTTTTGCGCGCGCATCCCGACGGGATCCGGGTGGAGGAGATCGCTCGGCGCGTCGACATGTCCGTGCGGACGGTCTACCGGGACCTACGCGCGATCGAGGGCGAGATCGGCGTCGCCACGTGGTCGGACGGCGGCACGTGGGGCGTCATCGGCGAGGGCTTCCTGCCGCCGCTGAAGCTCACGCTCTCGGAGGCGATGGCGGTCTTCCTGTCGGCGCGGCTCATGGTCCGCTACGCCGACAAGTACGACCCCGACCTGGCGGCGGCGTTCGAGAAGCTCGAGAACGGGCTGCCGACCGCGCTCGCCGAGCACGTCGAGCGCACCCTCGATGTCCTCTCGCGGCGGCCGCGCGACGAGACGTTCAGCCGCCACGTCCACCTCCTCACCCGCGCGTGGGCAGAACGCCGCGTGGTGACGGTCGACTACGACCCGGCGCGGTACGGGCCAGGCGCTGAGCGGCGCCGCGCGACCGTTCGCCCGTACCTCATCGAGCCGTCGCTCCAGACGCACGCGCTCTACCTCATCGGCTTCGACGAGGGCCGAAAGGGGCTTCGCACATTCAAGATCGAGCGCATCCGGGACGTCGCCATGACGCCCGCGACGTTCGAGCCACCGGAGCCGGGCGAGATCGAGGCGATGTTCGGGCGGGCGTGGGACATCATCGCGGACCAGCCGCCCGCGGAGGTCGTGCTGCGGTTCGCGCCAGGCGTCGCGGCCCGCGTCCAGGAGGCGACGTGGCATCCAACGCAGACGGTCGCCGTGGAGGCGGACGGGTCGCTGACGTGGCGCGCGACAGTCGCCGGAACGATCGAGATTCGGCTCTGGGTGCTGTCGTGGGGCGACGAGGTGGAGGTCGTTTCGCCGCCCGCGTTGCGCGACGACGTCGCGGCCACGCATCGGCGAGCGCTCGCGCGGTACGGCGGCTGAGGTGGCACTCTCACGACACCCGTTCCGCGCGGTCAACCTCATCAGCGACCCGATCCACGGCTACCTCGAGCTGACGAAGCGGATCGCCGGCGCGGACGCGCGCGGTGTCGGGCTGCCGGACGAGGACGCGGTCGAGCAGGACATCGTCGACGCGGCCTGGGTTCAGCGGCTGCGGCGGGTAAGCCAGCTCCAGAGCGCGCGGTGGGTGTTCCCGACCGCGGAGCACTCGCGGTTCACCCACGGGCTGGGCGTCATGCACGAGGCGGGGCTGTGGGGGCGGGCCCTCTACCCGAGCCTGCGGGCGACGTTGAGCGCGGCCGGGGCGTGCGTCGCGCCGCCGTCGGAGGCGCTCGTCGTCGAGACGCTGCGGATCGCGGGACTCCTCCACGACGTGGGCCACGGGCCGTTCGCCCACTTCTTCGACGAGCACTGGCTGTCGCAGTGGGAGGCACCCGCGGATACGCGCCGGGCCGCCGGCAAGCGGCTGTCGCACGAGGACCTCTCGCAGCTGATCATCGAGCGGGAGCTGGGCGCGTTGATCGGCTCGCTCCGGCGCGCGCCGGGGATCGAGCCAGCGCGTGACGCCTTCGGTGGGGGCGAGTCGATCGATCCGCGCTGGGTCTCGTTCCTCGTCTCGAAGCCTGCGCTCGCCGACGCGGACATGCCGCAATGGGTTCGGTGGCTCCAGCCGCTGCTGTCCGGCGTGTTCACGGTCGACAACCTCGACTACGTTCGGCGCGACGCGTACGTCACTGGCGTCGCGGTCGGGCCGGTCGACGTCGAGCGGCTGCGGCGGTACTCGTTCATCTCGGACCGCGGCCTGACGCTGTACGAGCCGGGCCTCGGTGCGCTCGAGATGTTCCTGACGGCGCGGCTGTTCATGTATCTGCAGGTCTACTTCCACCGAACGGTCCGGGCGATCGACCTCGACCTCGCGGAGGTGTTTGCGACGTCGATCCGCGCGATCTTCGGCGACGGGTCGCCGGCCGAGCGACTGACCGAGTACGCGGACCTCGACGAGTACGCGCTGCTCCACCAGGCCGCGCTGTGGGTCCGCGGCGAGGACGTGGCGCGCGACGGCGATGCGCGGCCCGGTGACGGCCGCGTGTCGGCCGAAGTCGCCGATGCGTGGCGGGCGATCCTCCTGCGTCGCCCGCGCTGGCGCGCGGAGGCGGAGATCCGTGCCGACTACGAGGAAGGCGCGTTCCCCGCGCGCCGAGTCACTTCGCTCGGCGCGGCCGAAGCCGGCCGTGTGGCGATCGACCTCGCGACGGTCGACGCCCGCCCGGCCGACGCGACGGCGACCGACACGCTGCTCGCCATCGAGGCACGCGACGGCGGCACGTCAATGCGCCTGAGCGACGCCCTCGCGCGGCTCCCCGCCTGGTCGCTCATCGCGAGGCGCTACCGCCGGCTCTAGCCGTCAGTCGCCCGAGCTACCGCCGCTTCGGTGGCGGTGCGAGGCGCCAGGGCATCACGAGCAGCGGGTTGATCCGCGCCGTGTAGATCCCCGGCAGCTTGAGGCGTTCCGCGACGCTCCGCTTCAGGCCGAACAGCTTCGTCTCCCATGGGCTGAACAGCCCGTAGTGGAGGTGGCACCCGGAGGCGTGACCCGTGGCGCCTTCCCGGCCGATGAACTGCCCGGCGCGAACGTGGTCGCCGCGCTTCACCGCGAGGCTCTCGAAGTGGGCGTACACGCTTCGGTACCCGTTCCCATCGTCGATGACGAGCACGATCGGCAGGATCGACCACGCGCCCTTCCTGTCGAGGTTCGCCTTGTACCTAGCCAGGTTGCCCTGCCAGCCGATGTAATCGTCGAAGTGGCGGCCCGCCGCAATGACGACGCCGGCGTGCGCCGCGACGATTCGGTCGCCACAGAACGTGGCGAGGTCGATCCCGTCGTGGAATGGCCTCCCACCCACGACGGCCGAGCCGAAGGAGCTGACGCCGTATCGCTGCGTCAGGCGACCGCGAACGAGCGGCCACTGGTACCCCTTCAGGGTCCTGGGCGACGGCGCGGTTGGCCGAGCGGTCTTTCGTGCGTGGACGGTGTCGGCGTCCGGCACGGGGCGGTGGGGACGAGCTGCGGTGCTTGGCGGCAACGCTGCACGAGCGGAGTCGGCCGCACCGAACAGCCTCAAGTCGACGCCCTGGAGGGGTGCGATCCCGAGGAGTGCCGCGCCAAGCACGGCCAAGAGAGCGGGCCTGGCGTGACGGGTGCGAGGCACGGACGGATGTGTAGCAGAGCGGGAACGGCCACGGCAACCCATCCGTTCGGATGAGATCTCGGTGGGACCCGCTATCCTTCCCCGCGCCGTTCCGCTTCGGAGGGTCTCTCCTGCCGCCGCCGCGCCCGACCGCCGTCGTCTTCGATCTGGGTGGCGTCCTCATCGACTGGAATCCGCGCTACCTGTACCGGACGTTGTTCGAGGACGAGGCCGAGATGGAGGCCTTCCTTGGCGAGGTGACGACGGCCGAATGGAACGGGCGCCAGGATGCGGGTCGGCCGTGGAAGGAGGCCATCGAGGCGCTCGCGGCGGAGCATCCGGAGCGGCGCGAGCTGATTGCCGCGTACTGGGATCGGTGGCCGGAGACGCTCGGCGAGGCGATCCCGGGGACGGTCGAGGTGCTGCGGGATCTGCGGGCGCGCGCGGTGGCGGTCTACGCGCTCAGCAACTGGTCCGCGGAGACCTTCCCGC
>DATFPL010000284.1:0-5078 GCA_035264845.1 Candidatus Limnocylindrales bacterium
GGGTCCGAGTCCCGGAAGTTGATCGTCGGCGGGACGCACTGCTCGGCCACCGACAGGACCGTCGCGAATGCCTCGAACGCGCCCGCGCCGCCCATCATGTGGCCGGTCATCGACTTCGTGCCGCTGATCGCGATGCTGTGCGCGGACGCCGCGGCGCGATCACCGAACACGGTCCAGATCGCGTCCGCCTCGCGCTTGTCGCCGAGCGGCGTCGACGTCCCGTGCGGGTTGATCAGGTCGACCTCGTCGGCGGGGACGCCGCGGCGCTCGAGCGCCATCTTCATGGCCCGTGCCGAACCCGCGCCGCCCTCGACCGGCTGGATCATGTCCCAGCCGTCGGCTGCCGAGCCGTAGCCGACGACCTCGGCGTAGATCCGCGCGCCGCGCGCCTTCGCCAGCTCGAGGTCCTCGAGCATGAGGGAGCCCGCGCCTTCGCCCAGGACGAAGCCGTCGCGCGTCTTGTCGAACGGGCGCGAAACGCTCGTGATCGGCTCGCCCGGTCGCGGGTTGCCGAGACCGCGCATGTTGCCGAACCCGGCGTGCGCGACCTCGAGCAGTGGCGCCTCGGTCGAGCCGGAGATGACGGCGATGCAGTCGCCACGCCGGATCGCTTCGGCGCCCTCGGCGACGTTGTGCGTTCCCGTCGCGCACGCCGACACGATGCAGACGTTGTGGCCGATGGCGCCGGTCTCGATGGCGATCATCCCCGAGCACGAGTCGACGAGCGCGTTGGCGATGAACGTCGGCGGGACGCGATTCGGGCCCTTGTCGTGAAGCGTCGCGTAGCTGTCGATCATCAGCGCCTGGCCGCCGGCCCCCGAACCGAACACCACCCCGACCTCGGTCCGGTTCTCGTCGGTGATCTCGAAGCCCGAATCGGCGAGTGCCTGCGTGGCCGCCGCGACGCCGAAATGCAGGCTCGACTCGCTTCGTCGCGCGGCCTTGGGATCCATCCACTTCGCGGCGTCGAAGTCGCGGACCTCGCCGGCGGCCTTCTGCTCGTAGCGCGAGACGTCGAATCGCGTGATCTCGGCGATCCCCGACTGGCCGCGCATGAGGTTGGACCAGGCAGTGTCCTTGTCGTTGCCCACTGGGCTGACGACGCCGAGGCCGGTGACGGCGACGCGGCGGTTGTAGTCGGGCTTGCGCACGGGTTGTGGCTCCTTGGAAGCGCGGCCGGGGCCGCGGTGTCAGGCGGGGGTGGCGAGGAAGGGGACGCCGAGACGATCGGGCGCCCCCGCATCGTCGAGGGGGAGTGCTTCCGCGTCGGGGGCGATTCGCTTGATCAGCCCGGTGAGAACACGACCGGGGCCGACCTCGACGAACGCCGTAACGCCGGCCGCGGTCATGCGCTCGACCGCCGCGACCCAGTCGACGCCCGCCGTCAGATGCTCGACGAGCTCCGTGCGGCACGCGTCGCCCGTCGTGAGTGGCCGTGCGTCGGCATTCGCGAGGAGCGGCGGCTTCGGGTCGGCGAACGCGACGTCGGCGAGGACGGTGCGCATCGCGTCCGCGGCGGCGCGCATGAGGGGCGAGTGCGCCGCGACGGACACCGGCAGGACGATCGCCTTCCGCGCACCAAGCCGCTTTGCGATCTCCGCCGCGGCCTCGATCGCCGGTCGCTCGCCGGAGACGACGACCTGTCCCGGTGCGTTGCGGTTCGCGACGCCGAACGTGCCGATCGTCGACGCCTCCGCCACGAGCTCCGGAAGCTGCGCGTCGTCGAGGCCGATGATCGCGGCCATCGCGCCGTCGCGGCCGGTGCCCGATGCCTGCATCCGGATCCCGCGTTCGCGGACGAGGCGGATGGCATCGCGGAGCGGCACGACCCCAGCCGCGACGAGGGCGGAGTACTGGCCCATCGAATGCCCGGCCGCGAACGCGGGCTCCGCTACGACGCCGGCGACGGACCATCGCTCGCGTAGCGCCTCGAGATACGCGATCGACGTCGCGAGGAGTGCGGGCTGGGCGTTCTCCGTGCGATCGAGCGTCTCACCCGGGCCGTCCCAGGCAAGGCGGCTGATCGGCTCACCCAGCGCGTCATCCGCTTCCGCGTAGACGGCCGAGGCCGCCGCCGATGACTCGGCGAGTGCGCGGCCCATGCCGACGGACTGCGAACCCTGCCCGGGGAAAACGAATGCGAACTGGCTCATGAGCTCCGACGGACTGCTTGGGGACCGTCCGATTGTCGCCTCGAAGGCCGCCGTTGAGCGTGAAAAGAGTGCGTGTTTGCACGTACCTCGTGCTGGGGCTACCCTCCGCCGATGAGCAACGATCGCCCAAGGTCCCCGGGCCGCTCGCCTCGGACCCCGCCACGCCGCGCCATCGCGCGGAGGTTCGAGGCCGATCTGTCGGCCCCGGTTCTCGCCGCCGGCAGCCGCATCCAGAACGTTCGGCAGATCTCGGAGCGCGTCGCGATGGGCCGCGCGCTGTGGCGCGAGCTCGTCATCGGGTTCGCCTCGCAGCTCGGCGAGCTGCGCCTCGGGTTCACGCAGCTGGCGGCGCTGTACGTCCTCGCCGACGGCCGCACGACCACGGTCGCGGACCTTGCCGACGCCATCGGCCGCTCGCCGTCGGCGACGAGCCGGCTCATCGACGGCCTCGTCCGTCGGCGGCTCGTCGAGCGCCGCGCGGAGACCGAGGACCGCCGGCAACGGACGCTCTGGCTGACACAGCGCGGTCAGGCGATCCTCCGGGTCGTCGATCGCGCCCGTGCCGACCAGTTCCTGACCGCGGTGCGTCCGATGCCGACGCCCGAGCGCGCGCTCATCGCGATGGGCGTCGCCGCCCTCGCGACGCACGCGATCTCACGCCGCGGCCGGCTCATCCGCGGCACCAAGGCCTGACCGGTCCCGGGTCCGCGGAGCGGCCGCCGCCGGTGCACAATGCGGCCCACCGCCGCGCACGAGGACCACGAGGACTTCATGGACCAGAGCCGTTTCATCGAGATGCAGTACCGCATCGAGCACCGTCACAACGATGGATCCTGGTCGCCGATGGAGCAGGTCCAGCACCACGATTCGGCGTCGCACGACCCGGAGCGATCGTGGGGCCGGCGGCAGATCTTCCGCTGCAAGCGGTGCGACGAGACGGTGATCGTCATGCCCGGCGACGAGGGCGGACCGCCCGAGCCGCGGTGAACGCTCAGCCGCAGAACCGCCGAACGGCGTCGTAGAGCACCGGCAGCCCCCACCGAAGCGCGTCTACGGCGACCCGCTCGTCGGTGCCGTGGAAGCGCTCGAGGAACCGTTCCTCCGGCGCGAGGCGGAGCGGTGAGAAGCCGTATGTCGGAATGCCGAGCTTCGCCGTGTGCTTGGCATCCGTCGCGAACGGCGCCATGACGGGAAGCGGGACACCCTGCGTGTCGTGGTCGCGGAGCGTGGCATCGAGGACCGCGTAAAGCGGCGAGTCTGCGGGTGATTCGACGGGCGGGCCGAAGATGATCAGCTCCACGTCACACCGCGGGGCGAGGTCGGGGCCGAGGCGCCGGAGGATCTCCGCTCGGATGTCGGGCTCCGTCGTGCCGGGGAGGACGCGGCAGTCGACGTGGAGCTCGGCGAGACCCGGGATGACGTTGTACTTCACGCCCGCGTGGATCACGTCAGGCGAGATGGTGTCGCGGAGGAGCGCGCGCAGGGCGCGCGCGTACATCGGGTCGCACACGCGGTCGAGCGCCGCGTCGGCGTCGCCGCGGCCGTCCGCGGCGAACCGAAGCGCGTCGCCGGCGCGGGCGGGGAGCGCGGCCGCGGCCGCCTCGAGGAACCGCTTCATGACCGCCGTCACGAGGACCGGCCCGGGAACCGCGAGCCGCCGCACTACCTCCGCCGCGAGCACGATCGCGTTGTCGTCCCGCGGCATCGACCCGTGGCCGCCAGTCCCGCGGACGACCATCCTGTAGACCGCGAACCCCTTCTCCGCCACCTGGATCGGGTAGAGCCGTCGCCCCGCGACGGTCACGGACACACCGCCACATTCGTTGATCGCACCCGCCGCCCGCAGCAACTCCGGCCGATGGTCGACGATCCAGCCGATCCCCTGGACGCCGCCCGCCTCCTCATCGGCCGTCGCGGCGAAGAGGACGTCCCGGGTGAGGCCGGGGTGTGGGTCTGTCGCGGGGTCGCGGCCGGCAGCGCGCATCTCGGCGGCGAGGAGCCGGAGAACCTGGAGCTCCGACGCGATCATGCCCTTCATGTCGACTGCGCCGCGACCCCAGACGTACCCCTCCGCGAGGTCCGCGGCGAAGGGGTCGTGCGTCCAGCCGTCCGCGAGCGCGGGCACGACGTCGAGGTGTGACAGGAGCAGCAACGGTTCGCCGCCGGTGCCGTCGCCGCGGATCCGGGCGGCCACGGAGCCGCGACCAGGGAACGGTTCGACGACCTCCGGCCGGAGACCCGCCTCGGCCAGCACCGACGCGATGTGGTTCGCGGCGCGCAGCTCGCCGCCCGGCGGATCGGGTGGGTTCACCGATGGGATGCGGATGAGCTCGCGGAGCGTCGTGACCAGCTCGTCCGTGGCGCGGTCCCACGTCGCGGCGTCGATCGTCGCGGAGGGTGGTGCGCCGAGCGCGGTCACTCCGTGCCGGGCAGGTTCAGGAGCACGGCGACGATCCCGAGGACGAAACCGGCCAGCACGATGATCGCGACCATGGCGATGAGGATCCGGCCGTAGAACCGCTCCTCGCGGACTCCACGCTTCGGATCCGGGTCGCGGCCGCCGGCGATGTATGGCGCCGAGAGCCCGCGTGCACGCGCCGCCGCCGCGCGAGGCGAGTCGTATGCCTCGGGGTCGGGCGGCAGCGGCGGCCGGCGCTCGGCCTCGTCCTCGTCCTCGCGAGTTTCGCCGTCGGTCATCGCTTCATCTTGCCGCAAGCTGGCAGCCCCGCACGTCCGCGCGTCAGCCCGTCGACTCCCGAAGCGGCGCGACGATCTCGCGGGCGACCAGGGCCAGCCCGTCGGGTCCGAGCCGCGCCGGGACGCCGAGGACGACGTCCGTCGCTCCTGCGGTCACGAATGCGCGTGCAGCGTCGAGCGCCACGGACCGTTCGCGCGGCGTGTCGCCGGTGGCGATCTGCGCACCGA
>DATFPL010000285.1:0-13956 GCA_035264845.1 Candidatus Limnocylindrales bacterium
CTCGACCCACAGGTCGCGGAGCCGCTCGTCGGCCTGGACCGCGCCCTTGACCGCCTTCGTGACCTCGCTGACGGCGAGGATCCTGAGCCCGAAGGTCCCCGGTGGCGTCGCGACGGGCCGCGGCGGCGGCACCGTCGAGGGCGGAGCGGCCGCGGCGCGTCCGGGCGACGCCGCGGGAACGTCGTCCCACGCCGGCAGCGCCCACTCCGGCGGGTCGGTGCGGTTCACGTCGTCGGGAGCTGATGCGAGTGCACGGAACGACGATAGCCGTCCCTCGCCCGGCGAGGGCGCGTCTCGCGTTCCGTGATGCCGATCGTCCGCTCCGTGACCGGTACGTGCCGGCCGTCGCGACCGTGTATCTGGCGGCTATCGTCGCCATCGTGCAGTACCTCGTCGCGCTCGCGCTCGCCACGCTCGTGCTTTTCCTCGCGTTCATCGCGCTGCTGGCGATCGGCGTGGCCGGGATCTACGCCGGGCACCGGCCCGGCAAGCGATGGACGTCCGCGACGGCCTTCGTCACGGGATGCACCGTCGGCGCGGCGATCCTGATGGGATGGCCGGAGCCGTGGCTCATCGTGCCGTTCTTCGGTCTCGGTGCGCTCGTCACATACAGGCTCGCGGCGAGGCGCCACTGGCGACTCGCGGGCCTCGTGGCCGTCGGCGCCGCCATCCCGTGGACGGCCCTGGCGGCGGCGCGGCTCCTCGACCCGGCGACGTTCGCCGCGGCCTTTGCGGCAGCGCCGGCCCTCCCGTCGTTCGTCGGCGGCGTCGTCGCGATCGGTCTGGGGAGTGTGGCTGTCGCGAGGGGCGACCGCGGGCCGCAACCACCGCACCACCTGAATCCGCCAGGCGCCCCCGGGTCGAGGCGGGTCGGGAACCTGAGCGCGCGAATGCTCGGCGACCGCGCGATCGCCGGCATCGACGTCACGTCGGCCGTCGCGTGGCTCGCGGGGCTGACTGGTGCGCTGACCGCGCAGTCGATCGCTGAGCGCGTTGCGTTGCCCGGCCCGGGCCCTGTCGTCGTCGGCGTCGGCGTCTTCGCGCTCGTCGCCACCGAGGCGGGGTTCATCGCATTCCCGCCGCGGCAGCGACACGCGCTCGAGGCGCTGTACTGGCTGCGGCGGCAGGAGCAGGCCGACTTCGTCGCCACCCGCGGGGGGACGCTTCCGACGTCGGTGAAAGCGGCCCAGGCGTGGCTCGGCGCGCACCCCGAGCCGACGGATGGCGGCGCGGCAAGGGTCGACGTGATTGCGTGGACCGGGGACCTCGAGGCGGCGCGAACCGCGATCGAGGCGCTGCCGGACGACTCGCCGCTCGAGGGATTCACGAAGACGGCCCAGCGCGCATGGGTCGACTGGATGGACGGTCGATCGATCGATCTCGGCACGCTCGGCGCGGCGGCACGGGCGGTTGGCGCCGCCGGCTCCCCTGAGCGCCTGCGCGCGGAAACGGTGGTCGCCACGATCGAGAGCCAGGTCGTTGCATCGAGCGACGGCGACTGGACGGCGCCGCTCAGGGCGATCCGCGCGCGGCTCGGGCATCGCGCCGATGGCGCGCTGAGCAGGACGTACCGGCCGGCGCTGCTTCGCGTCAACCTCTACATCGGGGCTGCGTTCGCGATCGGCGCGACGCTCATTCCGCGCCTCCCCGCCTGACCGTCAGACCCGGGTCTGGTACTCCCCTGTCCGCGTGTCGACGCGGATCGTGTCGCCCTCGTTGACGAAGATCGGGACCTGGACGACCAGCCCGGTCTCCGTCGTCGCCGGCTTCCGGGCGCCCGACTGCGTGTCGCCGGCGAAGCCCGGCTCGGTGTCCGTGACCCGGAGGTCGACGGTAACCGGGAGCTCGACACCGATCGTCTCGCCCTGGTAGCTCGTCCGGTCGAGCGTCATCCCATCGGTCAGGTAGTTCGCCGCCTCACCGAGCTGTTCGCGTGTCAGCGAGAACTGGTCGTACGTGTCGTTGTCCATGAAGTTGAAGTCGCTGCCGTCGCCGTAGAGGAACTGGACGGGGCGGCGCTCCATCGACGCGCGCGGCCACTTCGTCCCGGCCTGGAACGAGCGCTCGATCGTCTGGCCGCGCTTGATGTTCCGGAGCGTGATGCGGACCTGGGCCGACCCGCGGCCCATCTTGATATGGTGGTAGTCGAGGATCTGCCAGAGGTCGCCATCGAGCTCGATGGCGACGCCCTTGCGCAGCTCGCCGGTGCTGATCATGGGTCGAGGGCTCCTGGGGCGCGAGGTCGCCGGGCGCGATGCCGCAGGGCGACGGTTTTCGGGTGGCGGCCATTGTAGCCGAGGCCGCGCCGGATCCCGCTTGGGTACAGTCAGCCGATGACGGATACGCACGTTGCGATCGAGCCCATCCCGGCCAGCGCGTTCCGTGACGCCGCCGGCACTGCCGACTGGCGCGTCGTGGGCGACGGCGCCTGCGCGTTCTACCGGACAACCTCGTTCGAGACCGCGGCGCGGCTCGTCGCGGCGATCGCCCGGCTGGCAGGGGTCCAGGACCATCAGCCCGACGTCGACGTCCGACCCGACGGCGTGACGGTTCGGCTGCTGACGACGAGCGACGACTATTACGGCATGAGCCGCCGCGACGTCGAGCTCGCGGGCCGGATCGCCGGTGTCGCCCGCGACCTGGGTCTGGCCGCCGACACGACCGCCCTCCAGGCCGTCGGTCCGATCGTCATCGATGCCCTCGACATCCCCGCGGTCATGCCGTTCTGGCGCGCACTCCTCGGCTACGAGTACCGGGCCGACAGCGCGGACCGCGATCTCGTCGACCCGCGCCGCCGCGGGCCCGGCGTCTGGTTCCAGCAGATGGACGCGCCGCGCGAGCAGCGCAACCGGATGCACGTCGCCGTCTGGGTGCCGGTCGAGCAGGCGGAGGAACGGGTCGCGGCCGCGATCGCGGCCGGCGGCCGCGTGGTGAGCGATGCCGACGCGCCCGCGGGTTGGTTCCTTGCCGACCCGGAGGGCAACGAGGCAGACGTCGCCACGATCGAGAGCCGCGACTAGCGCCGGTCCGCCGCGTCACGTCCCGACGACGAGGACCTCGCGCGGGAAGCGCGTCAACCGATCGACGCGGCGCCGGGCGGCATCGAGGACGACGAGGTCCTCGATTCGGACGCCCATCTCGTCCTCGATGTAGATCCCGGGCTCGACGGAGAAGACGGTCGGGCTCGGTAGCGGCACGTCCGGGGCCGTGCGGCCCAGGCTGGGTACCTCGTGGGTCGCCAGCCCGATCCCGTGTCCCGTCCCGTGCCCGAAATGCTCGCCGTGGCCACCGGCCTCGATGACGTCACGCGCCACGGCGTCGATCGCCCGGCCCGTCGGGAGGGTCCCGTCGCCCCCGCGATCGGCGAGCGACGCCTCGAGCGCCTCGATCGCGTCCGCCTGTGCGTTCGCGACAAGCTCGTACACATCGCGGTCGCGGGCACTCGGCTCGCCGACGAACAACGTCCGCGTCATGTCGCTCCGGTAGCCCGCGACCTGGGCCCCAAAGTCGAACAGCAGGACCTCGCCCGTCGCGACCTTCCGGTCGCCGGACGAGCCGTGCGGCAGCGCCGCCTGCGCGCCCGCGAGGCAGGCGACGTCGAACGCGAGGGCCTCTGCGCCCCCGGTTCGCATCAGCCACTCGAGGTCGAGCGCGAGATCGCGTTCCGGGATGCCGAGGCGGATCCGTGGCAGGAGCGTCGCCAGGGCGCGGTCCGCGACGGCGCACGCCGCGGCGATCCGCTCGACCTCCGCCGGCTCCTTGGTCGCGCGGTCCTCCTCGACCCAGCCCTCGACCGGGACCAGCTCCACGTCCGGCGCGGCCGCTGCGAGCCGCTCCCAGACGGCGTGGCTGACGAAGCCGGCCTCGACGGCGACTCGACGCGCGCCGACTGACTCGACGATGTCGGGCCAGCGCTCCGGAAGATTGCCGTAGACCTCGGCGAGCCGGGTCTCCGGCGCCTCGCGCTTCGCCTGGATGCTGTACCGGCTGTCGGCGAGCAGCGCGACCTCCTCGCCGCCGACGAGGAACTGTCCCGAGACCCCCGCGACCTTGTCCTCGCCCTCGCCGAGCTCGAAGCCGGTCAGGTACCGGATGTTCTCGCGTCGGACGCCGAAGTACGCGTCGACGCCCGCCGCGGCGAACCGGGCGCGGAGTTGGGCGAGTCGTGCCGGCCGCGCGGAGCGGTCCGCGTCGCGCCAGCGTTCCACGTCGGCGCGCGTCGGCGGCGCGGCGAAATCGACGGGCTCGGGCCACGGCACCGTGCCGGCCGCGGCCGTCACCCGATCAGGCATAGCCGTACTTCTTCTTGTTCGCGTTGTGCTGCGTGATGTTCTTCGCGAACGCGTGGGCGCCATCCCCGTTCGGGATCGCGAGGAAGTAGAAGTACCCGGCCTTCGTGTTCGGCTTGAGCGCCGCATCGAGCGACTTCAGGCTCGGCGTACAGATGGGGCCAGGCGGCAATCCGCGGCGTTGGTATGACTGGTAGCCCGCGAGCTTCGCGGGCAGCTGTACCTCGTTGAGGCCGACGCCCGGCGGCTTCCAGAACGTGAACTTCTTCCAGTCGGTGAAATCCATCTTGTCGAGCTCGATCGTGTCCAGCGCGTAGAACACGACAGGGTCCGCGTTCAGGATCGACGTCGCGCCCTTCGCATTCAGACGATTCTGGTAGACGCCGGCGATGAGGGGCCGCTCCTCGTCGAGGACGGCTTCGTGTTCGACGATCGAGGCGAGCGTCATGACCTGGTAGAACGTCAGACCGCGCGCCTTCGGGACGGCGAGCCGGTCCTTGCCGACCTCCTTGTAGAACTTGTCGAGCATCATCCCGACGAGCTGCTCGGGGGTCGCATCGGGCAGCACGCGATACGTCGCGGGGTACAGGAAGCCCTCGAGTGACGTGCCGGAGGGCAGCCCCAGCTCCTTGAGCCACGGGTGCTCTTCGACGAGTGAATCCGGCGGGTGCTTCGCCAGCTCGTAGAAGTCCTTGACGTCCATGTTCAGCGGCAAGGTCTGCAGCTTCGCGGTGACCTGCTCGAGCCGGAGGCTTTCGCGGAGCGGGATGTCGACGTAGACGAGCGTCGGCGCGGCGAGGAGCGTCGTGACGAGCTCGTTCGGCGTCATGTTGCGGCGCAGGCTGTAGTCGCCCGCGTTGAGCTTGGTCGTGAGGTCCTTTTCGATCGCGATGAAGAGGAAGGCGCGCCGGTCGCTGACGAGCTTCTGATCTGCGAGGCGATCCGCGATCGTCGTCGCGGTGTCGCCGGGATTGACCGTGAATGGCACGCTCGATGAGTCCGCGCTCGCCGGCCGGTCGAGCGCCGGGCCCAGGTCCTCGCGAACGAGGTCGGCGACGAACGGGAGACGCAGGGCGGCTGGATTCTCACCGGCCCAGCCGACGATCGCGCCGCGCACGATCGGGCGAAGCGCGGTGACGAGGACGAGCAGCACGATCGCGGCGAGAACGAGGGCGAAGATCAGGAAGCGGAGGAACCCGCCGACCCCGCTGCCGCCCTGCCTCGTGCGATACGCCGGGGCATAGGCTGCGCGCGGGTCGTGCTCGGGCCACGCGGTGTCGTACCGCGCTCGCTCGTCGTATGGCGGCGCGTTCACGCGACGGCGGGGGTCGCTCGCCAGTCGCGGCGCGTCGTCGAGCGGCTCGTGGCCGCGTCGAGGGAGGGCGTCGACCGGGTCGCCGTCGCGACCCGCGTCGCCGTCGCGTCGCGTGTCGTACGGGTCCGTATCGGTCCGATCGTCGCGCGGTCGCCCCCCGTCGCGGATCGTCATCCGTTGCACTCCATGCGATTCAGCGTGACTTCCCCGGACTGTGGCGATCTCCGGCCGCGGCGTGCCGAGCGTCGAGCTCATCCTGGAGGATGATCGCCGCGGCCTCGCGATCGATCCGCGCACGGTACGCCTCGCGCTGAGTTCGCGTGGGCGGACCGCCGGACCGCCCACGTTTCATCGGGCCGACACGTTGCTCGGCCAGATGACTCGTCAGCCGCTCGTCACGGAGCGTAATCGGTACGGGCAGCGTCGTGCCGATCGCGTCAGCCCAGGCGCGCGTCAGCGACGCCTGCGGACCCTCGGCTCCGGACGCCTCGAGCGGCAGCCCGACGACGATCTCCGACGCGGCATGCTCCTCCACGAGCGTCGCGAGCAATCGTGCATCGGCGTCGACCCGCCGCTCCGGGTTGTCGTTGGCCCGGCGCTTCAGCGTCGCCAGCGGCATCGCTCGCCCGCCGTCCGAGTCGGCGATCGCAACGCCCATCCGGCGCTCGCCGAGGTCGATCCCAAGGATGCTCGTCACGGCGCCGACGGCGCCGCGGTCGGCGTTGCCGCCTCGCCACTGGGCGACGCAACGCGCAGGTCGATGCGGGCATCGATCGTCGGAATGGAGGTCACCCAGTCGGGCCACACGCCGATCCGCACGTCGCCGTATTCGGCGAGGATCGAGCGAGCCTGCGCGATCGGTCGCCCCTTGATCCGCGCCGCAATCGCGTTCGCGTCGACGACCCGCGCGCGCTTGCCGGTCGCGGTCACCTGAAGGGTGACCGCCTCGCCGCTCACAGTCGCGCCGCCAACCTCGACGGCGACGGATCCGTCGACGACACGATGTTCCGCGTCCACCGTTGCGCGGAGCCGATCCGCCGCCAGAGCGCGGATCGCCTGGTCTTCGACGCCGACGACCGTCCCCGTCGACCGAACCTCGAGCTCGAACGACTCGACCTCCTGCCCGATGAGCGCGGCGGTGTCAGTCGTGGGCTGCGCGTCACCGATCGCGCGCGTCTCGCGGAATACGGTCGTTCCGGCCGGCACCCGCGACGGTTCGGCGATGAGCGTGTCGAAGTCCTGCCCGAGCTCCTTCGTCAGCTGCGCGATCGCGGCGTCAACGTCGGCCTGATCGACCTTCGGGAACTCGTCGTGCTTGCCACCGGTCGTCGGTTCGCGGTTGCGCACGTCGAGGAACAGCGGGTCATCGTCGCGGGGGATGACGGTGATCGCGTTCGGCTCCACGTTGCCCTCGGTTCCGGGCTGAACGGCCTCGACGCCGACGCTCGCCGTGCCCGGGACGATGACGAAGCCGACGATCTGCGCGCGCGGGACGACGACTGTCGCCGTGGTCCTGAACTTGACGCTCGCCGTCGTCGACACGATCGATCCGGAGACGATGCGGTTCTCGCGGAGGTAGTCCTTGCTTCGAAACGTGACGCGCCCCGTCGCCTTCGCCTCGTCGACGCGGCGGCCCATGACGGCGAACGTGTCACTCGCCGCGAGATCGAACGACAGGCGCTTGGCGGGGACGACGCCGGCGGCGGCGTCGGGCGAGGCCGCATCCGGGTCGGCGCGCACGGTCACGCTCAATGGCGTCATCGGCTCTTCGCGCGGCGTGATGGCGATGGACGCGGATGGCAGGAGGAGGAACGCGGCCAACCCGAGGACGACGACGGCGACCGCAACCGCGACACCGGCGATCGTCCGGCGGTCTGCGGGGAGCACGATGGTCTGCGGCCATCGGGCGGCGCGTGCCGGGAGTGGCAGCGCGACGGTTTGTGCCTCCGGCACCGCAGCCGCGGCGACAGCGGTGGCGGCGATGCGTCCTCCGCGCGGCGGCAGCGGGGCCGCGACGACGCCTGACGACGGCGACGCTGCCGGCGTCCTGTTCGGTCGCGGCCGCGATGCCGGAGCGAGGACGTCGACGTCATCCGCGTCCGCGCCGTCGGGCGCCGCGGCTCCCTCGTACTCTCCCACCGACCCGAACACGGGCAAGCCCGCCGACGCCGCGAGCGCACGCGTTGCGCCGTCGCCCGCGACGATCGAGAGTCGCCGACCGCGCGACTGCGCCTCGCGCGCGAGCAGCCGGAAGTTGATCCGCGAGGTCGCGACCCGCGAGCCATGCGGCACGACGAGCGCGACGGGCCCATCCGCTGATCCGCGGATGCGCGCGGCCGCCGACGTGATCTCGTCGTCGACGTCGATGTAGACGACAGAGCCCATGGTCAAACCTTCATCGCTCGCAGGACGCGGCGTAGCGCGACGTCGAGGGGCGCCTCGGTCGTCTGCAGCTCGATCGCCTGGTAGGCCAGGCCGAGCGGCGTCACGTCCTGCTGGTCGACGAGCAGATTCGTGGCGTCGTCGATCGTCTCGACCTGGTCCGGAGACATGACGGTGACCTCCGGCGGCCGCGCGAACGGCAGGCGCTTCCAGAACCCCTCGTCGGCGAGCGCCGCGGGAATTTCCGGCAGCCGCGAGCCGCCGCCGCAGATGTGCACCCGACCCGGCAGCAGGTCCCCGGCAGCGAGCTCCTCCATCACGAGCTCCACCCCGGCTGCCCACACCGCGACGTCGTCGGCGACGATGCCGGCGATCGTGTCGCGGTCGTCGACCGGCAGCCCACGGGCGTAGTCGACCTTGAGCGACTCGGCGCGCGGGAACGGCAGGTCGAGCCGGTCGGCGAGGCTCTTCGTGAACGCGCGGCCGCCGAGCGCGAACATCCGCGTCCCCTCGATGCCGCCCTGCCGGACGAGCGCGACGTCCGTCGTCCCGCCCCCCACGTCGACGAACAGCGCGCCAGCCTGGCGGACCTGCTCCGAGCCGAGGACGCGGGCGACGGCGTACGGCTCCGCGACGACCTCGACGAGGTCGAGGTCGAGCTGCGACGCGACGCTCTCGAGGGCGCCCAGATGGACGAGCGGAGCGAACGCGTTGAAGATGCCGATCCTGACGTGGCGGCCCTGGAAGCCGACCGGATTCGTGAGCGCGTAGCCGTCGATGGATGCACCGGTCACTGCGGCGTGGACGAGTCGGACGTCGACGTGCGGCAGGCCTGTCTCCCACGTGATCGCCCGCTCGGCCTCGCGAAGCGCCTCGCGCTGGACGCCGTCGATCAGCCTCTGGAGCTCGGCTTCGGTGATCGGGATGTCCGGCTTCTTGCGCTCCTGACTGTGCGTCGTCGTGAAGCCCTTGACGAGCTCGCCGGCGATGCCGATGACGACGTCGCGCGGCCGGAAGCCGGCCATCTCCTCGGCTTCCTGGAGCGCGACCGAGCAGTTGTCGACGACTGCCGCGATGTCGGCGACGGTGCCCGACTGCATGTGCGACAGCCCCTGCCGCTTCCGGCCGACGCCGCGCACCGTGCCGTGACCGGCGTCGTCGATCTCGAACACCAGCGCCTTGGCGAACTCCGTGCCGACGTCGAGCGCCGTGCAGGCGGCGAGTGCCGGCTCGCCGTCCCGCTGCCAGAACCGCCGCCAGAACCCGAGGCGCGGCTCGCTAGCCGCCCGAGCCATTCCGCAGCCGGTCCGAGATGCTCCCCAGTGCCGCCGCGAGGCCGTCGCGCCGTGTTCCCTTGCCCTGTGCCATCTCCGCCCGCCCGCCGCCCTTCCCGTCGATGCTCGCGATCGCGGCACGGACGAGATCGCTCGCCGCGATGCCGCGCCCGACGAGGTCGTCGCTGACGGTCACGACGAGCTGCGGCTCGTCGGCGTCCATCGCCATGGCGATGACGCCGGAACCGAGAATGCCCCGCACGTCCTTCGCCGCGGCCTTCAGCTCATCGACCGAGTCATACGGCCCCGCGTGCGCGACGAGCCTGACGCCCGGGGCGATCTCCGTCGCTGCGTCGACGAGCGCGCGCGGCGTCGAGCCAGCCGCGCCGGGTGTCGTCGTCCCACGCTTGCGCGCACGCTCCTGCAGGTCGCGGATCCGCTCCGGGATCGCATCGATCGTCCGCGCGCCAGTCAGATCCGCGACCTCCTCGAGCAGCCGAAGGCGCGCGGCGACGTACGCGTCCGCGCCCGCGCCCGTGACGGCCTCGATCCGCCGCGTCCCGGAACCGATGCTCCGCTCGCCGGTGATGAAGAAGCTGCCGATCTCGCCGCTCGCTCGGCAGTGGGTCCCGCCGCACAGCTCGAAGCTGTAGTCCTGGACACGAATCGTCCGGACCGTCTCGCCGTACTTCTCGTCGAAGAACGCGTCGGCGCCGCCCTCGATCGCCGCCGCCATCGACAGGTACGCCACAGTGACCGGCCGGTCGTCGCGGACGACGCCCCGGACCTCGTCCTCGATCGCCCGCTTCTCATCGTCGCTCAGCGCTCGCTCGAACGGGAAGTCGAAGCGCAGGTAGTCGGGCGTGACGAGCGAACCCGCCTGTCGCGCGCGCTCCCCGACGACGTTGCGCAGCGCCCGGTGCAGCAGGTGTGTGCCGGTGTGATTGCGCATCGTGTGGGCGCGCCGCTCGGCGTCGACCTCCGCCACCAGCGTCTCGCCGACGGCGACCCGCCCTCGTAGCGTCCCGCCGTGGACGATCAGGCCGCCGACCGGCTTCTGGGTGTCCTCGACCTCGAACAGCACGGCGCCGTCTCGCCCGCGCAACACGCCGCGATCGCCGATCTGGCCGCCACCTTCCGCGTAAAACGGAGTGCGATCCAGGACGATCTCCGCGCCGGCGCCCGCCTCCGTTCGCAGCTCCGCGTCGCCCTTGGCCTCGAGCTCCTCGTACTCGATCCCGTCGCGCAGGATCGCGACGATTCGGGCATCGTCGAGGCGGGTCGTCTCGTAGCCGACGAACGTCGTGTCGCCGGCGGCCGCCTGGATCCGCTGGTAGAGCGATGTCTGCTCGGCGTGGCGCGACAGCTCAGCCTTGCGGCCGCCACGGCTTCGCTGTCGCTGCTCGGCGAGCGCCTCGTCGAAGCCACCGCGGTCGACCGCGACGCCGTACTCGGCCGCCAGCTCGATGGTCAGGTCGATCGGGAATCCGTAGGTGTCGTGAAGCCGGAACGAGACATCGCCCGGGAGTCGCGGCGCGTCGGCGGGGAGCTGCTCGGGGCGGCGGCCGACGACGCGCTCGGCCGACGTCAGCGCAATGAGCGCCTCCTCGAGGTGGATCGTGCCGGCGTCGAGCGTCCGCCCGAACTGCGACTCCTCGCGCAGGAGCGCGCCGAGGACCTCGTCTCGTCGCTCCACGAGGAACGGATAGGCCGGCTTCATGACGTCGATGACGACCTTCGCGGTCTCGGCGAGGAACGGCTCCTTCCGGCCGAGCAGCCGGCCGTGGCGGACCGCGCGGCGGACGAGCTTGCGGAGGACGTAGCCGCGTCCCTCGTTCGACGGGAGCACGCCGTCGGCAATCAGGAACGTCACCGCGCGCGAGTGGTCGGCGATGACCTGGTAGCTGAACCGCTCGGCCTCGAAGTCGTCAGGATCGTGACCCAGCAATTCGCGCATCCGCGCGTGGATCGGCAGGAAGAGATCCGTGTCGAAGTTCGACGGGACCTGCTGGAGCACCGACGCGAGACGCTCGAGGCTCATCCCGGTGTCGACGCTGGTGAACGGCAGCGGCGTCCGTCCCTCCGGTCGCTGGTCGAACTCCATGAAGACGAGATTCCAGATCTCGAGCCAGCGCGGGCAGTGCTCGCTGTGATCCGGGACGCAGTGCGGTCCCTCGCTGAGGTGCGCGCCGCGGTCGAAGTGGATCTCGCTGCACGGCCCGCACGGCCCGGTGTCCGCCATGCGCCAGAAGTTGTTGTCGTCGCCGTTGTCGACGTCGCCCCACTTCGCCATCCGGTCCGATGGCAGGCCGATCTCGTCGCGCCAGATGTTCCAGGCGACGTCGTCGTGGGTGTAGGTCGTCGCGGCGAGCCGCTCCCCCGGGATCTTCAGGTCCTTGGTCAGGAAGTCCCAGGCAAAGTGGATTGCCTCGCGCTTGAAGTAGTCGCCGAAGCTCCAGTTGCCGAGCATCTCGAAGAAGGTGTTGTGCCGGCTCGTCCGGCCCACCTCCTCGAAGTCGTTGTGCTTGCCGGCCACCCGCAGGACGCGCTGGTAATCGACGGCCCGGTTGTACGACCGCTTCTCCGCGCCGGTGAAGACGTCCTTGAACTGGACCATCCCGGAGTTCGTGAAGAGGAGCGTCTGGTCGCCCGCCGGGACGAGCGAGGCGCTCGGGACCACAGCGTGGCCGCGCTCGGCGAAGAACTCGACGAAGCGCTCGCGGATCGCCGCCGAAGGCAGGCTGACGATCCGCGGATCACGTTCGAATCCGGGGGTCCCCATCGTCGGCAATGGTACCGAACGGGAGCGGGCGCCCGAGGACGGGGCCGCTGCCGTCACTCGACGGGCGCGTCGGCCTCCACGGCGTCACCGGTCTCGGCTCGCTGCGACCCCTCGTGGCGGCGTCGGTACCGGGTCCACAGCGCCGAGCCCGCGATGGCCGCCCCGACGAGCGCGCCGGTCGTCAGCCCGCGGATGAACGCCGACACGTCCGGGGAGTGATTCGCACCCTCGAATGCCTCGGGGACGAGGCGCTCGGCGATCGACGGCGCGTCGCCGCGACGGCCGCTCATCGCCGAATCACCGCGCGACGCTCCGGCCCGAGGATCGCGACGACCGCGACGATCCCGAGACCAAGCCAGGCGACGGCTGACGCAGTGACGAGGCGGAAGTCCCCGATCCGCAGGATGTCGATGCCGAGCCTCCCGCCGATGGCGTCGCCGGCCCACGCCCCGAGCGTGGCCGCGACGAAGAGGAGTGGCAGCTGACCGCCCGCGCTGCCGCGAACGAGGACGAACAGCGCCGTGTGGAACACGCCGAGCAGAACGGCGAGAACGGGCGCCGGACCGATCGTCACGTGGCGAGTATAGGGACGGAGCGACGGTCGGCGGCCGACGCGTCAGGACTGGAGGATGCGACCCCCGCCGAGGACGACGTCGCCGTCGTCCATGACGCACGCCTGCCCCGGCGCGGCCGCCCACACCGGATCGTCGGTCTCGACGACCCAGCGGCCGCCGCGGACCGGCTCGCTGTGCGTCGCGGGCCGAACCCAGGCCGAGACAGGCGCCGTCCGGTGACGGATCCGAACCGACGCGCGGAAGCCGTCGTGGGCCGGTGGCGAGTCGGCGACGAACGTCATCCGCTCGACGCCGAACGTCCGCGTCTCGAGGTCCTCCCGGCGACCGAGCTGGATCGTGTTCGAGCGCGCGTCGATCCGCGAGACGTAGCGCGGGGCACCCAGCGCGACGCCGAGGCCCTGCCGCTGTCCTACGGTGTAGCCGGCGGAGCCGGCATGCTCCCCCACCCGCGTCCCGTCGGCGTCGAGGAGCGGCCCGGGCTGCGGCTGCCAGCCGGCGCGCTCGCGAAGCGCGTCACGATAGTCGCCGCCGGGCACGAAGCAGATCTCCTGACTCTCCGGCTTGTCCGCGGTCGCGAGGCCCAGCGATCGCGCGACGTCGCGGACCTCCGGCTTCGTCAGCTCCCCGAGCGGGAACCGGGCGTGCGCGAGCTGGTCCTGCCGGAGCCCGTAGAGGAAGTACGTCTGGTCCTTGTCGCGGTCTCGGGCGCGCAGGAGTTGTGCGTCGCCGTTCGCGGCGTCGACCCGCCGCGCGTAGTGCCCGGTCGCGACGGCGTCGCACTCGTAGAGGTGCCGAGCGCGGCCGAGCAGCGCGCCGAACTTGACGTAGGTGTTGCAGTCGATGCACGGGCTCGGCGTCCGCCCGTCGAGGTACGCGTCGAGGAACGGCTGGAGGACGCCGGCGTCGAACTCGCGCTCGAGGTTCATGACGTAGAACGGGATCCCGAGCTGCGCCGCGACGCGGCGCGCATCGTCGGCGGCGTCCAGTGAGCAGCAGCTCTTCCTGAACTCGGAATACGTGTCGGCGACGTCATGGAGTCGCATCCAGACGCCGACAACGTTGTGCCCCTGCTCGTGGAGAAGCGCCGCGGCAACGGACGAGTCGACTCCACCGGACATCGCGACGAGGATTCGCGTCACGCCGTGACTCCGGTCCCCTGCCCGAGCGGATCGGCCGCGACGGCCGCCGATCCCATCCGCATCGACGCGATCGTGCGCGGGATGGCATCGGAAGCGGTGGCGATGTCCGCCTCCGTCGTCGTTCGCCCGAGCGACATCCGAAGCGCGCCGCGCGCCTCCTCATCCGGGTAGCCCATTGCGCCGAGGACGTGCGAAACCTC
>DATFPL010000286.1:0-32350 GCA_035264845.1 Candidatus Limnocylindrales bacterium
GAACCCGAGTACGAGGAAGCTGCCGCGTCCGACGCGTACGCCGCCGCGCTCGCCGGTGGTGGCGCGCTGACCTTCGAGCCCGACCTCGAAGAGGACGACGAGCTCCTGCCCGGGGCCCGCGCGGCGCGCGCCGAGGCGGCGGTCGCCGAGCCGACGGAGGCATCCGCGGACGAGATCGCAGCGGAGCTCGCCCGCGAGGCCGCGGAACAGGCCGAGGAGGCCCAGGCGACCCCGTAACCCGTCGTCGCGGACCGCGGGTCGGGTTCATCGATCTACCCGAACAACGTCGCGCGCGCACAGGCGCGCGAGGAGCCACAGGAGCACGCAACCAGCATGACCACCATCACCGCGGACGCAGTCAAGGAGCTCCGCGAGCGCACCGGCGCAGGGTTCATGGACTGCAAGCGCGCGCTCGAGGAGTCGTCGGGCGACGTCGACCGCGCGGTCGCGCTGCTGCGCGAGCGCGGGCTTGCCGCCGCCGCGAAGAAGGCCGGGCGCGACGCCCGCGAGGGGCTCGTCTCGAGTTACATCCACACCGGCGGCCGGGTCGGCGTGCTCGTCGAGGTCAACTGCGAGACGGACTTCGTGGCCCGCACGGACGAGTTTCAGAAGCTGGTCCGCGACCTGGCGGTGCAGGTCGCCGGGATGTCGCCGCGCTACGTCGACGTCGACTCGATCCCGGCGACCGAGCTCGAGGCCAAGCGGCGCGAGCTGGAGGCGAGCGAAGCCGTCCAGAAGAAGCCGGAGAACCTGCGGCCGCAGATCGTCGAGGGCCAGCTGAAGAAGTGGTACAAGGAGGTCTGCCTCCTCGACCAGCCCTTCCGCGACGAGGAGCGGTCGGTGCGCGATCTCATCACCGAGCGGATCTCGACCATCGGCGAGAACATTCGCGTCCGCCGCTTCACTCGCTACGCGCTCGGGGAGGAGCTGTGAGCGATGGTTCCCACGCCGCTCGCGGGCGGGACGGCGAAGGGCTGCGCTACCGGCGCATCCTGCTGAAGCTGTCCGGCGAGGCGCTGCTCGGGGATCGTCAGTACGGCGTCGACCCAGGGTTCTGCGCGTTCGTGGCACGGCAGGTTGCCGAGGTCCATCGACTCGGCGTGCAGATCGGCATCGTCGTCGGCGGCGGCAACATCTTCCGCGGCCTCGCGGCAGCCGCGACCGGGATGGACCGGGCGACAGGCGACTACATCGGGATGCTGGCGACCGTCATGAACGGCCTCGCGCTGCAGGACGCCCTCGAGCGCGCCGGGGTGCAGACGCGCGTCATGAGCGCGATCGGGATGAACGAGGTCGCCGAGCCGTACATCCGACGCCGCGCGGTGCGGCACATGGAGAAGGGCCGCGTCACGCTGTTCGTCGCCGGGACCGGCAACCCGTACTTCACGACCGACACCGCAGCCGCGCTGCGCGCCGTCGAGGTCCAGGCCGAGGTGCTGCTCAAGGCGACGAAGGTCGACGGCGTCTACGACGCCGATCCGCTGATCAACCCGGGCGCGACGCGGTTCGAGCAGCTCGAGTACGCCGATCTTCTCCGCGACCAGCTCAAGGTCCTCGACGCCGCCGCGGTCTCGCTCTGCATGGAGAACGATCTCCCGATCGTCGTCTTCGATCTCAACCGGCCCGACAACATCACGAGGGTCGCGATGGGCGAGCCCGTCGGGACGCTGATCACCGGTTCGCCCGTCGGAGGTGTCCGCGCATGAGCGCCGAGGTCCTGAGCAACGCCGAACACCGGATGGGCCGCGCCGTCGAGGCGATGCAGCGTGACTTCCAGGCCATCCGCACGGGTCGCGCGTCGACGTCGCTCGTCGAGCGAATCCACGTCGACTACTACGGCACGGAGACGCCGCTCAACCAGCTGGCCGGCATCAGCGTCCCCGAAGCGCACCAGATCGTCATCCAGCCGTGGGATCGCAGCGTCCTCGGGGCGATCGAGAAGGCGATCATCAAGAGCGACATCGGCCTGACGCCCAACGTCGACGGGACGGTCGTCCGACTCAACATCCCGCCGCTCACGGAGGAGCGTCGCAAGGACCTCGTCCGGGTCGTCCACAAGCGGATGGAAGAGGCACGGGTCGAGATTCGAAACGTTCGCCGAGACGCCGCCGACGTGCTGAAGAAGGAAGAGCGCGACGGCTCCGTCGGCACAGACGACGCGCGGCGGCAGCTCGACACCCTCCAGCGGACGACAGACCGGTTCATCGGCGAGGTCGACCGCCTCGGGGCGACGAAGGAACAGGAGGTCCTGGAGGTCTAGTGGCCCGGGCACCGCTCGCTCGCCCCACCGACGCACCGCCGATCGCTCACGGCGCCGGGCCGGACACCGCGCCCGCCGAAGCCGCATCGCCCACTCCGGACCTGGAGCCGCTCGTCGCGCCTCACGAGCTCCCGCGGCACGTCGCGATCATCATGGACGGCAACCGGCGCTGGGCCCGCAATCACGGCCGCGCCGAGCTCGAGGGCCACGCGGCGGGGGTCGAGGCAATCCGCACGCTCCTCCGCCACGTGGTGCGGCGCGGCGTCCCGGTTCTGTCCCTCTACGCGTTCAGCCGCGAGAACTGGGCCCGCTCCGACGACGAGGTCACGGGGCTGTTCGCGCTCCTCGAGCACGCGATCCGGAGTGAGACGGCGGAGCTGCGTGCCCAGGGCGTGCGGGTGAAACTCCTCGGCCGGCTCGACGAGCTGCCCGAGGCGACGCGACGCTCGATCGGCGAGGCGCTCGACGAGACGTCCGACGGCCGACGGCTGCTCCTGAACGTCGCCTTCAACTACGCGGGACGGACCGAGCTCGTCGACGCGTTCCGCCGCCTGATCGAACGCGGCATCCGCCCGGAGGAGGTCGACGAGAGGACGATCTCGGCGGCCTTGTACACGGCGGGGCTGCCGGACCCTGACCTCGTCATCCGTACCGGGGGCGAGCAGCGGCTGTCGAACTTCCTCATCTGGCAGTCGGCATACGCGGAGTTCTACTCCAGCGACGTGCTGTGGCCCGACTTCGGCGCGGAGGCATTCGACGCCGCGCTTCTCGAGTTCGCTCGCCGCACGCGACGCTTCGGGCGCTGACGGCTCGCCCCAGGTGCTCCGCCAGAGGGTCATTACCGCGGGCGTCCTCGTGCCCGCGCTCGTCGTGGTCGTTGCACTCGGCGGCCCGTGGATCGTCGCCCTCGTCGCCGTTCTGGCCGCGCTCGCTGCGGTCGAGGCGTTCACGCTCCTCGCCGCGGCCGGATACCCGACGGTCCCTTTGCTCGGCGTCGCCCTCGCCGTGGCGTCGGTGCTCGACGCCGGGGCACCCGACGTCGTCCGGTACGGCACCGTGCTCCTCGCGGCCGCCGGGGTCCTCGCGATCGGCGGGGTCGCGCTGAACCGGACGGAGCCGCGTGATGGTCTGACGGCCTGGATTGCGACGCTGTTCGGCGTCGCGTGGGTCGCGCTCCTGTCGTTCGTCGTGCGCCTGGGTCACGTCGCACCACCCGTGCCCGTCGGCGCGCCGCTCGTCGGGCTCGGTGCCGAGCGGGGCTGGATCGCCCTCCTCATCCTCGGCGTCTGGTCCTACGACACGGGGGCGTATTTCGCAGGGCGGCGGTTCGGGCGCCGAAAATTCATGACGCACATCTCGCCGTCGAAGACCTATGCCGGTCTCGTCGGCGGCCTCATTGCGGCGACGATGGTCGTGGCCGCCATCCTCGCGGGCCTTGGTCAGCCACCGCTCGGGGCCGTCGTGCTCGGGCCGTTGATCGGCTTTGCGGCGCAGGCGGGCGACCTCGCGGAGTCGATGGTCAAGCGCGCCGCCGCGGCCAAGGACAGCGGGACGCTCGTTCCGGGGCACGGTGGCGTCCTCGATCGGATCGACTCCTTTCTGTTCGCCGCGCCCGTGCTGACGCTGTATGTCGTCGTCGCGTACCGCTGACGCGTCGCCGCTCGGCGTCGCGGTCCTCGGGTCGACCGGCTCGATCGGGCGGCAGGCGCTCGACGTCCTCGACGGGCTCCGCGACCGGTTCCGGGTCGTGGCGATCGCGGGTGGGCGGAATCAGGGGCTAGTCGAGGAGCAGGCCCGGCGGTTCGTGCCGGCCGTCGTCGCCATTTCGGATCATCGAGCCGCGGGCACGCTCGATGTGCCGGGCGTCGCCGTTGTCTCCGGCGAGGACGCCCTCGTCTCGCTGGCAACGCGCTCGGACGTCGACATGGTGGTCGTCGGTACGTCGGGGATCGTCAGCCTGCGGCCCGTCATCGCCGCCCTCGAGGCGGGCAAGATCGTGGCGACGGCCAACAAGGAGACGCTGGTCGCCGGCGGGCACCTGGTCATGCCACTTGCGCGTCGACTCGCGAGCGCAGCGGAGCCGGCCGCCCTGCGCTCACCACTCGCGTGGCTACGGCCGATCGATTCCGAGCATTCCGCGATCTGGCAGTGTCTCGCCGGCGAGGCGACGGCCGCGATCGCCGGCCTCGTCTTGACAGCATCCGGTGGGCCGTTCCGCGAGGGTCCGTCGGACTTGGCGACCGTCACGCCGGAGATGGCTCTCCGCCACCCGACGTGGAGCATGGGCGCCAAGATCACGATCGATTCGGCGACCCTCGCGAACAAGGGCCTGGAGGTCATCGAGGCGCACTGGCTGTACGATGTCGAGTACGACGCGATCGAGGTGGTCATCCATCCGCAGAGCGTCGTCCACTCCGCCGTCCGGTTCGTCGACGGCTCCCTCAAGGCCCAGCTGGGCACCCCGGACATGCGACTCCCGATCCAGTACGCCCTGACTTACCCAGACCGACATCCCTCGCCGGCGGCGGCGGCCGACCTCATTGCCGCCGGCCGACTGGACTTCGCGGCGCCCGACACGGCCCGCTTCCCGGCCCTCGACATCGCGCGCGGCGCCGGTCGTGGCGGTCCCAGGGCGTCTGCCGCGCTCATTGCGGCCGACGAGGTGGCGGTCGAGCGGTTCCTCGCCGGAACGCTCGAGTTCACCGGCATCCCGCGGGTGCTGGAAGCCGCCGTCGCGCGGTTCGGGGCAGGAGCCGGCGACCCCGACGTTTCCGAGCTCGAGGCTCTCGACCGCGAGGTGCGGGCGGCGTTCGCGACCGGCGTGGTGGCGTCGGCGTGAACGGCCGTAGTTTTCTGTTCGTCGTCGTCGGCGCGGTCGGTGCGGCGCTGCTCAGCGGTCAGGCGGACACGATCGTGACCGTCGTTCTCTTCCTCCTCGTCCTCGGGTCGCTCGTCGTCATCCACGAGCTCGGCCACTTCGTCACGGCGCGGCTGGCGGGCGTTCGCGTCCTCGAGTTCGGAATCGGCTTCCCGCCACGCGCGAGGGTGCTGCGGTCGGCCGGCGAGACGATCTACACGCTGAACTGGCTGCCGATCGGCGGGTTCGTCAAGCTCGAGGGAGAGGACGGCGACGACACCGACGATCCGCGGTCGTTCGTCAACGCCTCGCTGGCGAAGCGCCTGACGATCCTCGCCGCAGGCGTGGCAATGAATGTCGTCCTCGCGTTCGGCATCTTCACCGCCGTCGCCCTCGTCGCGACGCCGTATGTCGGCCTCCAGTTCTTCGAGGTCGCGCCGAACTCCCCGGCGGAGAAGGCCGGACTCCAGCCTGGCGATGCCGTCATCGCCATCAATGGCGAGCGGTTCGAGTACATGTGGGACGGCCGGCGGACGATCATCGACGGGCTCAAGGAGCACGCCGGGCAGGCGGTCACGCTGACGATCGCCCACGCGGACGGCCGCCGAGCCGAGGTCCCCGTTCAGCTGCGCGACACGTCATCCGGCGCGCTCGGCATCTCGGGATCCGACCAGCCGTTCAAGGCGTACTTCCCGGGTGAGTACACGGGCCACGACCTCGCGACGGCGCTCAGCATCGGCGCCGACACGACGCGCGGTTCCCTCGGGCTCATCGTCGACGGGTTGGGGCAGCTCGTCGGGTCAGTCGCCCGGAACCCCACCCAGGCGCCACCGGTCGCCGGCCCCGTCGGGATCGCGATCCAGATCGGCGAGGTCTTCCGCGACGCGGGACCGATCATGACCCTCTACGTGGCCGGGATCCTGTCGGCGAACCTCGCCCTCGTCAACATCCTGCCGTTCCCGCCGCTCGACGGCGGCCGGATGCTGATCATGGTCCTCAAATCGCTGTTCGGCAGGCGGATCAGCGTCCAGGCCGAACGCCTGACGTATGTCGTCGGCTTCGTCTTCCTGTTCGCGTTCCTGATCTGGATCACGAGCTTCGACATCGTTCGCGGCCTCCAGGGCGGCTGATGGCAACGCCTGATTCGCGGCGCCCGCGACGCCGTCCGACCGTGTCCGTCGACGTCGGTGGCGTCCTCGTCGGCAGCGCCCATCCCATCGTCGTCCAGTCGATGACGAACACCGACACGGCCGATCCCGACGCGACCGCGATCCAGGTCGCGCGCCTCGCCCATGCGGGCAGCCAGCTCGTCCGGATCACGGTCAACACGGAAGAGGCGGCAGCGGCGGTTCCGGAGATCGTTCGCAAGCTCCACGGACTCGGCGTCGACGTCCCGATCATCGGCGACTTCCACTACAACGGACACAAGCTCCTCGTGGAGTACCCGGAGACCGCGCGGCTGCTGGCGAAATACCGGATCAACCCCGGCAACGTGGGTGCCAAGCGGCACGACGAGCACTTCCAGACGATCGTCCGCGTCGCGATCGACAACGACAAGCCCGTCCGGATCGGCGTCAACTGGGGATCGCTCGACCAGGCGCTCCTGACGGAGCTGATGGACGCGAACGCGCGGGTTGCAATGCCGCGCGATGCGCGCGACGTGATGATCGAGGCGATGATCGAGTCGGCGATGCGCTCGGCCGAGCTGGCCGAGACGACCGGCCTCCGCCACGACCGAATCATCCTGTCGGCGAAGGTCTCCGGCGTCAGGGACCTTGTCGACGTCTACCGCATCCTCGCCACGAGGTCCGACTACCCGCTCCACCTCGGTCTGACCGAGGCTGGCCTCGGCATGAAGGGCATCGTCGCGTCGACGGCGGGGCTCGCGATCCTCCTCGACGAGGGCATCGGTGACACCATCCGCGTCTCGCTGACCCCGGCTCCCGGCGGCGAGCGGGAGGAGGAGGTCCGCGTCGCGCAGCAGGTCCTCCAGTCGATGGGGCTCCGGTCGTTCCTGCCGCAGGTCTCGGCGTGCCCGGGCTGCGGGCGGACGACGTCGACGTTCTTCCAGGAGCTCGCCCAGCAGGTCCAGGACTACCTGCGCGAGTCGATGCCCGCCTGGCGCGAGCGCTATCCCGGCGTCGAGGACATGCGCGTCGCCGTCATGGGCTGCGTCGTGAACGGACCGGGCGAGTCGAAGCACGCGGACATCGGGATCTCGCTCCCGGGGACGTTCGAGGAACCTGTCGCGCCCGTCTTCGTCGACGGCCGGCTCGACCGGACGCTCCGCGGCGACGGCCTGATCGACGAGTTCAAGGGCATCCTCGATGCCTACGTCGAGCGTCGCTACGGCGCTGCACGAGGGGCTCCTGGACCGGCCGTCGCCGCCCGCTGAGCCGCGGTGGCCGCGCTCGAGGCCGCCTCGTCCACGTTTGAGGGTCCACCCCTCCGGGTGTATACTCCACTCAACTGAACGGCCGCTCCGTGACGTGGGTGACCCCCACGTTTTTTTTCGGACCGGCAGCTCCGGAACTGAACTGAATTTGTCGGAGGCGCATCGTGAGTCGAGATTTCGTCGGTGCCCTCCTCCAGCTGAACGCCGAGAAGCAGGTCCCGCGGGAGCAGCTGATCCGGACCGTCGAGGACGCGATCCAGTCCGCTTACCGTCGCGTCGCCGGGGACGAGGACATCCACGTCCGGATCGATGCCGAGACCGGGAAGATCCGCGTCTTTCGCGCCCGTACCGCGGTATCCGCGGTCGAGGACCCGCTGACCGAGTTCACCGTCGAGGAGGCCCGCGCCCACAAGCCGGATGCCGGACTCGGCGACCTCGTCGAGACCGAGCAGCTCGACGGTGACGTGTTCGGCCGGATCGGTGCCCAGACGGCGAAGCAGGTCGTCCTCCAGCGTCTCCGCGAGGCCGAGCGCGACGTCGTGTTCGACCAGTTCGCGAGCCGCGAAGGCGAGCTGATCAACGGCACCGTCAACCGCGTCGAGCCGCGCGCGATCATCCTCGACGTCGGCAAGAATGTCGAGGCGATCCTCGCCACGACGGAGCAGTCGGCCGTCGAGCACTACCGCATCGGTCAGAACGTGAAGGCGTACGTCCTCGAGGTTCGCCGTTCGACCAAGGGGCCGCAGATCTTCGTCTCGCGGACGCACAAGGGATTCCTCAAGCGGCTCTTCGAGCTCGAGGTGCCGGAGATCCACAACGGGACGGTGGAGATAAAGGCGATTGCGCGCGAGGCCGGCAGCCGGTCGAAGGTCGCGGTCGCCTCGCGCCAGGAGGGGCTCGATCCCGTGGGCGCGACGGTCGGGCAGCGCGGCGCGCGTGTCCAGGCGGTCGTCGCCGAGCTCGGCGGCGAGAAGATCGACGTCATCCCGTGGAACGACGATGCGGGGGTGTTCGTCGCCAACGCGCTGTCGCCGGCGCAGGTCCTGTCGGTCGACATCGACGAGGAGAAGCGGATTGCGAATGTGACCGTGCCGGAGCGGATGCTGTCGCTCGCGATCGGGCGGGAAGGGCAGAACGCGCGGCTCGCCGCGCGGCTCACGGGCTGGCGGATCGACATCCGCAGCGATGTCTCGGTCGCGGAGGCGAAGGCCGCCGCGGAAGCGGAGGCTCGCGCACAGGCGGAGCCGGGTGAGGCCGCGGCGGCGACCGAGCCGGCAACCGACGCCGTCGCGGCCACGGCCGACACCGCGGCGAAGCCGAAGCGTGCCACGAAGGCGCCGGTCGCGATGGCGGCGGGCGACGCAGCGGGAGCGGACCCGGCGGCACCCGACGCGGCGGCGAAGCCGAAGCGCGCGTCGCGTGCCAAGGCGGCGGCCAGTTCTGCGGCCGGCGAGACAGCGGACGCGGGGGACACGCCGGAGACCGCGAGCGACGTCGCACCCCGGCCCGCGTCGCGCACGAAGGCCGCGACCACGATCGCGGACGGCTCGACGAACGGCGCCAACGGGACCAACGGTGCGGCGGCCGTCAAGGCGAGGCGCACCACCAAGGCCGCCGCCGGCACCGGGGAGGTGTCGTCGTAGCGCGCGCCGGGCAGCCCGGACAGGTCCGCCGCGTCCCGAGCCGGTCGTGCGTCGTCTGTCGGACGTCCCGCCCGAAGCGTGATCTGCTGCGCGTGGTCCGGACACCGGATCGACGGATCGTGATCGACGAGACCGGCCGCGTCGCCGGGAGGGGTGCGTACCTCTGCCGTGAGGGCGACTGCCGGGTGACAGGAATTTCAAGGGGCGCCCTGAGTCGGGCGCTCGAGAGCCCGCTCCCACCCGAGCTGCGAGAGGCACTCGAGGCGGGGGCGATGACGACGAACGAAGGAGGAGTCGGTGGCACGAAGTAGGAGCGGCACCCGCGGCCGACGCGGTCCCCGCAAGCCGCCGCGAAGAGACGGCAGCGGCGTTCCGTCGCAGGTCCAGGTCCTCGATCCGCGTGAGCGCGGAGCCATCGAGCTGCCCGGAACCATCACGGTCAAGGAGCTCGGCGAGCTGCTGTCGGTCAACCCCGCGGACGTGATCCGCGAGCTCATCAAGAGCGGCATCTTCGCCACGATCAACCAGCTGATCGACCGCGACACCGCGTCACTGGTCGCCGGCGAGCTCGGCTACGAGGTCGCCGAGACCGTCGCCGCTGCGCCGACCCCGGCCGCTGACGGCGAGACGAACGGTCACGTCCCCGAGGCGACGAAGGAAGTCCTGTTCGAGGAGGACGATCCGTCGCTCCTCCAGGCGCGCGCACCCATCGTCACTGTCATGGGCCACGTCGACCACGGCAAGACGAGCCTGCTCGACGCGATCCGCACGACCGAGGTCGCGGCGGGGGAGCGGGGTGGCATCACCCAGCACATCGGCGCGAGCGAGGTCGTTCACGACGGCAAGCGGATGGTGTTCCTCGACACGCCGGGCCATGAGGCGTTCACGGCGATGCGTGCCCGCGGGGCGCGCGTGACTGACATTGCGATCGTCGTCGTCGCGGCCGATGACGGCGTCATGCCGCAGACCCTCGAGGCCATCAGCCACGCCAAGGCGGCGCGTGTCCCGATCATCATCGCGCTCAACAAGATCGACAAGCCCGACGCGAACCCCGATCGGGTCAAGACCGAGCTCACCGACGCCGGCATCGTCGTCGAGGAGTACGGCGGCGACACGCCGCTCGTTCCGGTGTCGGCGCGGACACGCGTCGGCTTGAACGAGCTCCTCGAGATGATCCTGCTCGTCGCCGACCTGCAGGAGCTGAAGGCGAACCCGAAGCGCGCCGCAGTCGCGACGATCGTCGAGGCGCAGATGGACAAGGCCCGCGGCCCGATTGCAACCGCGATCGTCCAGACCGGCACCCTGAACGTGGGCGATGTCATCGTCGTCGGCGGCACCCTCGGCAAGGTCAAGGCGCTCGAGAACGACAAGGGCAAGCGGGTCGCGAAGGCCGGGCCTGCGAGCGCCGTCGTCGTGCTCGGCCTGTCCGAGGTTCCCGAAGCGGGCGACATCCTTCGCGTCGTGACCGACGAGAAGGAAGCCCGGACGATGGTCGAGCAGCGCCGTGCCGCGCTGGCCGCCAAGGCGGGCGACGCGAGCGGTCGTGCCACGCTCGAGGACCTCTACAGCCAGATCCAGGCGGGTCAGGCGAAGGAGCTCCGGATCATCCTCAAGGCCGACGTGTCGGGCTCGCTGGGTGCGATCAGCCACGCGCTCGAGCAGCTCAACCAGGAGGAGATCCGAATCAACGTCCTCCACGAGGGCGCCGGAGACATCACCGACAACGACATCATGCTCGCGACGGCATCGAATGCGATCGTCGTCGGCTTCAACACCCGGATCACCGAAACGGCCCGCCGGGCCGCCGAGGCCGAGGGTGTCGACGTCCGCCTGTACGACATCATCTACAAGCTGACCGACGACATCGACGCGGCGCTCAAGGGTCTCCTCGAGCCGGAGATCGTCGAGGTCATCGAAGGTCGCGCCGAGGTCAGGCAGCTGATCAAGGTCGGCCGCAACACGGTCATCGCGGGCTCGTTCGTCACCGACGGCCGAATCGTTCGCGGCGGCGCGCGGGTGTGGCGTGGCGGACGTGTCATCGCGACCGATCGCATCGAGTCGCTGCGCCGGTTCCGTGACGACGTTCGCGAAGTGGCCGCCAACTTCGAGTGCGGCATCGGCCTCGCCAACTTCAACGACATCCAGGAAGGCGACGTGATCGAGTGCTTCACCACCCAAACTGTTAGTCGCGTGGCCTCCGCATAAGGGGGTCGCGGCTCCGGACGCCCAGCCGTGCGTTGTCACCTGCGCTCCTCGCTCACGGACCTTCGAGTCCGCTCGCTGCGGTGCTCGGTGACGCCTTCGGCTGGACGCCCGGCGCTCGCGAAACCTCGGTTCGGGAGCGGATGAATGACTCAGCGAACTGAGCGGATCGACGAGCTTCTGCGGCAGGAGATCACGGATGTCCTGGCCAAGGACGTCGCGGATCCGCGGATCGGGTTTGCGACGGTGACGCGCGTCGAGACCGCGCCGGATCTTCGGCACGCGCGGGTGTGGGTCAGCGTCATTGGCGAGAAGGACCAGCGCGACGAGACGGTCGCGGCGCTGGGCCGCGCGATGGGGTTCGTGCGGCGCGAGCTCGGCACGCGGCTCCGGCTGCGGCGCATCCCGGAGTTCCACGTCCGCCTCGACGACACGGCCGAGCGCGGGACGCGGGTTCTCCAGCTCCTCCACGAGCTCGAGGAGGGCCATGTCCCGGACGAGCCGCTGGCGACGGGGGAATCGCTCCCGACGCCGGTCCCGCGGCTGCCACGCGAGGGCGATGCCGCGGACGAACTGGGCGCAGCCGCGGCGGAGGTGCCTCGTCCGTCGCGGAAGCGTCGTGGCGATCGAGGCGGAGCGACGGGGCGCCAGGATCGGCCACGGAGGAAGCGGTGACGCCGGAGCTCGCGGAGTACGCCGCCACCGTGCCGCAGGCCGTCGTCGACCGGCTCTCAGCGGGCCGGCGTGTGCTCGCGGTGAGTCACGAGAATCCCGACGCGGACACGGTCGGTGCCACGCTCGCCGTGTGCCGCATCGTCGAGTCCCTGGGTGGCGCCGCCACGCCCGTATGCACGGACCCCGTCCCGCCGCTCTACGACTTCGTGCCCGGGGTGGACGCGTTCCGGACCGACCCCGACCCGAACGCCGGGTACGACCTCCTCGTCGTCTCTGACTGCGGATCGTTCGACCGCGTCGGCGCCGTCGCCGCGCGCCACCCGGTCCTGTTCGCGGAGCTGCCGCGTGTCGTCGTCGACCACCACGCCTCCAACGACGCGATCGGGCCGACCGACTGGATCGAGCCGCAGAGCGCTGCGACCTGCGAGATGGCGGCACTGCTCGCGATCCGGCTCGGACTCCCGCTCGACGCAGGCGACGGCGCGCTGGCGACCGCGCTCATGGCCGGGCTCGTGATGGACACCGCCACCTTCGCCCACCCGAACACGACGCCGCGGACGCTCCGTGTCGCGGCCGCGCTCGTCGAGGCCGGCGCGCCGCTGTCCGAGATCTCGCGCCGCCTCTATCGCTCCAAGCCGGAGGTCCAGCTGCGGCTGTTCGGCCGCGTCCTGGCGCGACTCGAGAGCAGGCTCCAGGGGCGCCTGATCTGGACGACGCTGCTCGACGAGGACCTCGTCGCGACGGGCGCACTGCCGAACCACAGCGAGGGAATCATCGACCTGCTCGCCCAATCCGAATCGGCAGACGTCGCGATCGTCTTCAAGGAAGTCGACGGCGGGACGCGGCTGAGCGTCCGGACGCGGCCGGACGGCGTGGACGCGACGATCCTGACGGGCGCGTTCGGCGGCGGCGGTCACGCGCGGGCGTCCGGCGCGACGATCGCACTGCCGATCGATCGCGCCCGCGATGCCGTGCTCGCCGAGGCCGAGCGCTCGATCGCCGCGCTCGCCCGCTGAGCGTGGTCCGCTCCCATCCGGAGGGGCGTGGCATGGACGGCATCCTCGTCGTCGACAAGCCTGCCGGGCCCACTTCGCACGATGTCGTCGCGCTCGTCCGGCGCCTGAGCGCCACGAAGCGCGTCGGACATGGCGGAACCCTCGATCCCTTCGCCGCCGGCGTCCTGCCGCTGTTCCTGGGCCGCGCGACGCGCGTCGCCGAGTACCACCTGGGCGACCGAAAGCGGTACCGCGCGACGGTCTGCTTTGGGGCGACGTCGACCACGGACGACCTCGAGGGCGAGCTGACGCCGCTCGATGGACGGGCACCGACTCGCGAGGTGGTCGAGCGGGCGCTCGAGCGGTTCCGCGGCCGGATCACGCAGACGCCGCCTGCCTACAGCGCAATCAAGGTCGGTGGCAGGCGAGCGTATGCGCTGGCGCGCGCGGGACAGACCGTCCAGCTGACGCCCCGCGACGTGGAAGTCCACCGTCTGGAGCTCGTAGCGTGGGACGCCGCGGACGCCGACCGGCCGATCGCGATTCTCGAGATCGAGTGCTCCGCGAGCACGTATGTCCGGTCGCTCGCGCGCGACCTCGGGGCCGCGCTGGGGAGCGGCGCCTACCTCGGAGCGCTGACGCGGACGGCCAGCGGGTCGTTCGAGCTCGACGCGGCGACATCGCTCGAGGTCGTTCGCGACGCCGCGGCGGCCAGTCCCGAGGCGCTCCGCTCCCTCCTCCTGCCGGTCGACGCGGGGCTCGAGGCGTTCCCGGTGGTCGAGGTCGCGCCCGACGACGTCGAGGCGCTGGCCCGCGGGCAACTCGTCACGCCGCCCTCGCCGCTCGCCGGTGACGCCGACGCTCGGTACCGGGTGGTCGGGCCCGGCGGCGAGCTGCTGGCGATCGCCGCTGTCCGCGGCGAGCGCCTCGCTCCGGACAAGGTGTTCGTCGAGCCGCGGGCCCGGCCGCGACTCGACGTGACGGCCGTCGAGGCCGCGGAGCTCGACCCGACGGTCGACATCGACCCCGATCCGGCCGCGGTCGACGATGCCTGATCCCAGGGTCGTTCACGGTGTCGGCGGCCTGGACCGACCCGACGAACGGATCGCGGTCTCGGTCGGCGTCTTCGACGGGCTCCATCGCGGACACGCTCATTTGCTCGCGGCGCTCGCCGACGCCGCGGCCGAATGGCGGGCGAGGCCCGCCGTCGTGACGTTCGACGCCCACCCCGACTCGGTTCTCCAGGGCGAGGCGCCGCCGCTCCTCCTCGACCCAGCCGAGCGACTCGAGCGCATCGCCGAAGCCGGGATCGCGATCCTCGTCGTCGAGCACTTCGACGACCGACTCCGGACCACCCCGTACGACGCGTTCGTGCGGAGCATTGCCTCACGAGCCGAACTCGCCGGCTTCGTCATGACGCCGGAATCGGCCTTCGGACACGAGCGCCGCGGGACGCCCGACGCCGTCGCAGCGCTCGGCCGCGAGATCGGTTACGAGGTCGAGGTCGTGCCGCCTCTCCTCGTGGACGGCCGGTCGGTCAGCAGCTCGACCATCCGAAAGCTCGTCGCGACCGGCGATCTCGAGGCCGCCGCGGAGCTGCTCGGCAGGGCGTATGCCGTCGTCGGCCATATCGACCCCGACGGACGGATGGCGTTTCCGCTGCCCGTCGCGCTGCCACCCGACGGCGAGTACGCGGCCTCGATCCGCGGCCGCCGGGTCACTCTCACGATCGACGGCTCGGGTGTCACCGTCGACCGTGGCGGGGACGACTCGACGGCTCGCGTTCGCGTCGTCTTCGGCAGCCCGGAGCTCGCGGCGTTGCCGGATCGAGCCTCCGCTGGTACCATTCGTCGGTCATAGCAGAAGTCAAAGAACAGGAAATCGTGTCGGAGGACCGAGTGCCGCTCGCGCGGGAAGAGAAGCAGGAGATCATGACCGGGTTCGCCACGAAGGATGGCGACACGGGTTCCCCGGAGGTCCAGATCGCGCTCCTGACGGAGCGGATCAAGGCCCTGACGGACCATCTCCGTAGCTTTCCCAAGGACAATCATTCGCGTCGCGGCCTCCTCAAGCTCGTCGGTCAGCGCCGTCGGCTTCTCGCCTACCTGGTGAAGAAGGACAACACGCGCTACCGCGCCGTCATCGGACGGCTGGGGCTGCGCCGCTAGGGCAATCGGTTGCGACCCCGGGACATCCCGGGGTCCTTTCGCGTTCACCCGGAAACGGCGTCCGCCTGCGGGCCGCAAGGTCTCTCCTCCGACCGACAAGTCAGGAGGATCCCATTCCCGTGTCCCAGGTCTTCGAGACCCAGCTTGGTGGTCGCCCGCTGACCATCGAGACCGGCAAGCTCGCGCGGCTTGCCGGCGGCTCCGTCACCGTCCGTTACGGCGACACGATGGTGCTCGGCACCGCCAACCGGTCGGAGCCCCGTCCCGGGCTCGACTTCTTTCCGCTGACCGTCGACTTCGAGGAGCGGATGTACGCCGCGGGCAAGATCCCGGGCGGCTTCATCAAGCGCGAGTCGCGCCCGTCGGAGGCCGCGATCCTCGCCGCCCGCCTGACGGACCGCCCGATTCGGCCGCTTTTCCCCGAGGGCTACAAGGACGATGTCCAGATCGTCATCACCGTCCTTTCGACGGATCAGGAGAACGACCCTGACGTCATCGGCACGATCGCCGCGTCCTGCGCGCTGACGATCAGTGAGATCCCGTTCCAGGGCCCGATCGGCGCGGTCCGCGTCGGTCGGATCGGCGGTGAGTTCGTCATCAACCCGACCGTCACCCAGCTCGAGGAGTCGGAGCTCGACCTGATCGTCTCGGGCACCCGCGACGCGATCATGATGGTCGAGGCCGGGGCGAAGATCCTGCCCGAGGACGTCATGGCGGAGGCGATCCTGTTCGCTCACCGCGCGATCCGGCCGCTGATCGACGTCCAGGAGGAGCTCCAGAAGGCCGTCGGAAAGCCGAAGCGACTGCCGTTCATCGAGCCGTCGACGGCGTCGGTCCTCGACTTCGTCAAGGCCGTCGATTCCGGCGAGGAGCTCGTCGTCGTCGACGTCGAGACGACCGGCACGGACGTCAAGCTCGCCGACCTGCTCGAGATCGGCGCCGTCAAGGTCAAGGGCGGGAGGATCACCGACCGCTGGTCGACGCTCGTCGATCCGGGCCGGCCGATCGTCGGCCACCAGATGCACGGCCTCACCGACAAGGACGTCAAGGGCGCGCCATCCGCGAAGGACGCCGCGCAGCAGCTCCTGAAGTTTGCCGGCGACGCGACGCTCGTGGGGCACAACGTCGGGTTCGACCTCGGCTTCATCGAGGAGGCGCTCGGCGACGGGTTCCGCTTCGAGCCGGGACGCTATTTCGACACGCTGGTGATCGCCCGTGAGGCGTATCCCGGCTCGCCCGAGTCGTACAAGCTGAGCGACCTTGCCCGGTTCTTCGGGATCGAGACGCCGTCGAACCATCGCGCCCTTCCGGACGCGGAGGCGACCGCCTCGCTCCTCAGCCAGTTCGCGGCCGACCTGCCCGGTCGCATCGCGAAGCTGCGTGACGGGATCGCCGCCTCCATCCGGGCAAACCGCGATGGCGGGGACCCGAAGGCGCAGCTCGAGGCGGCCCGGCGCGACGCGCGTCTCGGCAAGGGTCTGTTCGGTCTCGTCCACAAGAAGACGGTTCGCGAGCTCGTCCTCGCCGACGGCATCCGAATGGACGGCCGCGGCCTCGACGACATCCGGCCGATCTCCGTCGAGGTCGGCCTGCTGCCGCGCGCACACGGCTCGGGGCTCTTCACTCGCGGTGAGACACAGGCCCTGACGATCGCGACGCTCGGTCCGTCGAGCGACGTGCAGCGCATCGACACGATCAGCGCGGAGACCGAGAAGCGGTATCTCCACCACTACAACATGCCGCCGTACAGCACCGGTGAGAACAAGCCGATGCGCGGCCCCGGACGGCGCGAGATCGGCCACGGCAATCTCGCCGAGCGGGCGCTCATCCCCGTGCTCCCCGAGCACGACGAGTTCCCGTACACGATCCGCCTCGTGTCCGAGTGCGTCACATCCAACGGCTCGACGTCGATGGCCTCGACGTGCGGTTCGACGCTCGCCCTCATGGACGCGGGCGTGCCGATCAAGGCGCCGGTCGCCGGCGCGGCGATGGGTCTCGTCCTCGAGTCAGACGGCAAGTTCGCAGTGCTCACCGACATCCTCGGCAAGGAGGACGCGTTCGGTGACATGGACTTCAAGGTCACCGGGACGCGCGACGGCATCACGGCGCTCCAGATGGACATCAAGGTCAAGGGCATCGACGAGCGGGTGATCCGCGAGGGCCTCGCCAAGGCTCACACGGCGCGCCTGTTCATCCTCGACAAGATGCTCGAGGTCCTGCCGTCCGCACGCGAGGAGATGAGCGACTTCGCGCCGCGCATCACCACGATCAAGATCAACCCCGAGAAGATCCGCGAGATCATCGGCAAGGGTGGATCGATGATCCGCAAGATCCAGGAAGAGACCGGCACGGAGATCAACGTCGAGGACGATGGCACCGTCGAGGTGGCGGCAGTCTCCGGCGAGAACGCCCGCAAGGCGATCGACTGGATCAACAGCCTCACCCGCGAGGTCGAGATCGGCGCGCTGTACCTGGGCAAGGTCACCCGGATCATGGGCTTCGGCGCGTTCGTCGAGATCATGCCGGGCAAGGAAGGCCTCGTCCGGATCGGCGAGCTGGCCGACTACCACGTCCCGACCGTCGAGGACGTCGTGTCCGTCGGCGACGAGGTGATGGTCGTCGTGACCGAAGTGGACCGCCAGGGCCGGATCAACCTCTCCCGCAAGGCGGCCATGCAGCGCCACCTCGCCAAGGAGCCTGTCTGATCGTCGCCCCCTGAACCCGCTGCCCAAACGACCCGCCGGCATCCCCGGCGGGTCGTTCGATTCCCGGCAGCTTGTTGGAATCGTCTTCCCGCTCGGGACCGCGGACAACGCATACCCCTGTGACCGACGCGACTGGGTGGCTCATCGAGACCGGGATCCCGACCAACTAATACAGGCGTCCGTCCCGGCGCGAGGCGCAACTTCGCGGCACGGTTCGACGACGTGGCGGCGTTTCGCGTCGTAAAGGACAAGGACGACGCAGCGCGACGCTTTACGGTTCGGGCGTGGCACGAGACGGCGTGCGCGAGACGCGGTGTCAGTCGTCCAACGACCAACCAGGAGCGCGGGCGCGCGGTGGCGGCTCGAACTTGCTGCCCCGCACGCTGATTCCGCCGTTCTCGGTCGTCCTGCGACCTGTTCGGTCCTTGGCCGCCGGTTCGGCGGCCCCGTTGGTCGCTTCGCGAGAGCGCCAGGCGCGGGACGGTCCCCGGGGACGCCAGGACCCCCGAGGACGCGTCGGCCCGCACGAGGCCCGCTGGTATACTCCCGCCGTGCCCGGCCGACGCGACAAGAGAGCGGAGTCACGCCCCGGATGACGCCCCGATCCCTCACCGTCGCCGTCGTCGGCGCCACCGGCGTCGTCGGGCGGACGATGATCCAGGTCCTGACCGAACGGCAGTTCCCGGTCGGCGAGCTTCGGCTGCTCGCGTCCGGGCGGTCCGCCGGGCGGACCGTATCGGTCGATGGGCGGACGATCGAGATCGTCGAGGCGGCCCCGGAAGCCTTCGACGGCGTCGACATCGCCCTCTTCTCCGCCGGCGGCGACGTCTCGAAGGAACTGGCGCCAGCAGCGGCCGCCCGCGGCGCGACCGTGATCGACAACTCGAGCGCCTGGCGGATGGACCCAAACGTGCCGCTGGTCGTCAGCCAGGTCAACCCCGACGACCTCGAGTGGCACGACGGCATCGTCGCCAACCCCAACTGCTCGACCATGCAGCTCGCGCCCGTGCTGATGGCGCTGCGCGATAGCGTCGGCATCGAGCGCGTCGTCGTCGACACGTATCAGTCCGTCTCGGGCACGGGCGCGGATGCGATCGCGGAGCTCGAGGGCCAGATCCGCGCGCACGTCGCCGGCGACCCGAAGACTGCCTCGGTCTACCCGCACCCGATCGCGTTCAACGCGCTCCCCGAGATCGATGTCTTCCTCGACAACGGCTACACGAAGGAGGAGTGGAAGGTCGTCACCGAGAGCCGCAAGATCCTCCATCTGCCTGAGCTGCGGATCTCCTGCACTGCCGTCCGGATCCCGGTCTTCGTGAGCCACTCCGAGGCCGTCCACGTCGAGACGCGGGACCCGCTGACGCCGGAGCGGGCACGGAAGCTGTTCGCCGCGGTTCCGGGCGTCGTCGTCCGCGACGACCCCGCGGGCCACGTCTACCCGCTGGCGACCGACGCGGCCGGTCACGACGATGTCTTCGTCGGGCGCGTCCGTCATGACCCGTCGATGCCCGACGATCGCGGCATCGCGTTCTGGGTCGTCAGCGACAACCTCCGCAAGGGCGCGGCGACGAACGCCGTCGAGCTCGCCGAACAGCTCGTCGCGCGGGACTGGGTCCGCGCCGCTTCGCGCCGAGCCGCCACGCCAGCGGGCGGGGGCGGAGCGTGACCCACGCCGAGCGCCGCGCGGCGCTCGCGGTTATCGCGGCGGAGGTCAGGACGTGCACCGCCTGCCGTCTCCACGAAGGCCGAACGAATGCGGTTCCCGGCGAGGGCCACGCCGATACGGAAGTCGTGTTCGTCGGTGAGGGCCCGGGGTTCAACGAGGATCGGGTGGGCCGCCCCTTCGTGGGCCGGGCCGGCGACTTCCTCGTCGATCTGCTTCGCTCGATCCAGTGGCGCCGCGACGAGGTGTTCATCACGAACATCGTCAAATGCCGGCCTCCCGACAACCGCGACCCGCAGCCGGACGAGATTGCGGCGTGCCGCCCGTATCTCGAGCGGCAGCTGGCTGCCCTGGACCCCGCGCTCGTCGTGACGCTCGGGCGGTACTCGATGGGCATGTTCATGCCCGGCACGCGGATCTCCGAGGCGCACGGGACCGTCCGTCCAGCGGATCCGGCGACGGGCGCGACGGACGCGACCGTGTACGCGCTCTACCATCCGGCCGCGGCACTCCGCGCCACCGCAGTCGCTGAACAGTCACGCGTCGATATGGCGGGCGTTCCGGCGGCGCTCCAGGCGTCACGTGCGCGCCGCGCCCGCGCTGACGACGCCGCCGTCGTCGCCGTCGCGCCGTTCGTCGCAGCGCCGGCGGACCTGCCGCTCGATCCGCCCGTCGACGGACCCCCTGCGCAACGGGAATCAGCGCCGCTGGCCGTCGAGATCGCGCCGGACCGGGGCGCGGCGGACCCCGCCGAGCAGTCGAACCTCTTCCAGCTCTGAGCAACGTCACGGAATCGATGGCGTCCCCCAACGAGCCGCTCCGAATCATCCCGCTCGGCGGGGTGGGGGAGATCGGCAAGAACATGTACGTCTTCGAGTACGCCGACGACATCGTCATCGTCGACTGCGGGCTGATGTTCCCGGACGAGGAGATGTTCGGCATCGACCTCGTGATCCCGGACATCACATATCTCCGCGACAGGAAGAAGAACGTCCGCGCCTTCCTCATCACCCACGCCCACGAGGACCACGTCGGCGGGCTGCCGTACATCCTCCCCGAGTTCCCCGGCGTTCCCGTCTATGCGTCGACGCTCGCCCGCGGGCTCCTCGGCAACAAGATCAAGGAGCATAAGCTCCACAACAATCCGCTCCTCGCGCTCGAGCCCGGGGACCAGCTGCAGCTGGGGCCCTTCGGCGTCGTCGCGTTTCGCGTCGGGCACTCGATCCCCGACGCGATGGGGATCGCGCTTCGGACGCCCGTCGGCGTCGTCGTCCACACCGGTGACTTCAAGTTCGACCACACGCCGGTCGACGGCAAGCTGTCCGACTTCGCGATCCTGGCCGCCCTCGGCGCGGAAGGGGTCGTCTGCCTCCTGTCGGACTCCACGCGTGCGGAGAACCCCGGCTACACACCGTCGGAGCGGACCGTCGGCGAGGCCTTCCGCGAGATCATGGAGCCGCTGACCGGCCGCGTCATCGTCGCGACGTTCGCCAGCAACATCGCCCGCATCCAGCAGGTCCTCGACGCCGCCGCGACGTTCGACCGGCAGGTCGCCGTCATCGGCCGGTCGATGGAGCAGAACTTCCGGATTGCGACCGATCTGGGCTACCTGACCCACGAGCCGTCGCGGATCGTCGCCAAGGACCACATCAAGGACGTCCCGGACGACAAGCTCGTCATCGCGACGACGGGCGCGCAGGGCGAGCCGATGTCCGGTCTCGCGCGAATGGCCAACCGCGACCACCGGTTCGTCGAGATCCAGCCCGGCGACACCGTCATCGTCAGCGCCAGCCCGATCCCCGGCAACGAGGAGTACGTGGCCAGGACGATCGACAATCTGTTCAAGGCCGGCGCGAACGTCTTCTATCACACGATCAAGCGCGCCCACGTCTCGGGACACGCGAGCCAGGAAGAGCTGAAGCTCATGCTCGGGCTCACCAAGCCCAAGCACTTCATCCCGATCCACGGGGAGTTCCGGATGCAGGTCCAGCACGGGCGGCTGGCGATCGAGACCGGGGTCGCGCCGGAGAACGTGTTCATCATCGAGAACGGCACGCCGATCGAGATCCTCGCCGACGGATCTGCCCGTCGCGGGCAGCCCGTCCCCGCCGGCTACGTCTTCGTCGACGGGCTGTCGGTCGGCGACGTCGGCGAGATCGTGCTCCGCGACCGCCGCGCGCTCGCCAACGACGGCATGTTCATGATCGTCGTGACGGTCGACAAGCAGACCGGCCAGGTCATCGGCCGGCCCGAGATCATCACCCGCGGCTTCACCCATCTCAACGAGCGCGACCCCCTCATCGAGGGCGCCGCGGACCGCGTCGTGTCGTCGATCGAGAACCCGGGCGACCACATCAGCGAGATCGCCCTTCTGAAGAGCCAGATCAAGGACGGCGTCTCGCAGTACCTCTACGAGCAGACGAAGCGACGACCGATGGTCTTCCCGGTCGTCGTCGAGGTCTGAGGCGTGGCCTGATGGCGACCCGACGCCGCCGGCGTCGGAAGCAGAGCTCGTGGACGTGGCCCGAGTGGAACGTCCCGCCGGAGGTCCTGCGGTCACTGGTCGGGATCACGCTGCTCGTGTTCGGCGCGGTCACGCTGATCATGGTCTTCCTGCCGGCGGAGCAGGGCACGCTCACCGACTGGGCGCGCCAGACCGTCATCCCGTTCTTCGGCGCGGCGAGGTTCCTGCTGCCGGTCGTCCTCATCGTCGCCGGCGCCTACGTCGAGTGGAGCGGCCGCGTGTCGGACGGCTGGCAGCTCCGGATTCTCGCGGGGGCCGGCTCGTACGTCGCGTTTCTCGGCGTCCTCGAGTACGTGCCGCTCGTCAAGGGCGGCGGCCGCATCGGGACCTTCCTTGCCGACGTTCTGGGTTCGCTCATCACGCGGCCGGGTGCGCTCGTGCTCCTGATCGGGCTCATGCTCGCGTTCGCGGCGCTCGCCCTGGAGCGGCCGCTGCGCGTCCTCCTCGAGCCGCTGTTCCGTCCGGTGCGCGGTATCGGGTCGATCCTCGAGCGGTCACAGCCCGAGGACGACGACGAGGAAGACGAGGATGCGGAGGACGAGGAGCCCGCGGGCCGTCCCGTGATGGAGCGTGCGGGTGGAATCCTTCGGAGCATTCGCGTCGCCGCCGGCGAGGCGGCGGGTCAGACCGGGCTGTGGAGTCGGGACCGCGACGCGGACGAGACCGCATTTCCCGTCGCCGTCCCGAGCGCGGGCCCGACGTCGGCGACGTTCGCACCAGCCCGCGCCGCCGGAGGGACGCTCGTCGCCGAGCGTGTCCGCGTCCGGCGCCTCGCGGAGGAGGTCGACGAGGAAGAGGAGGACGAGGAGGACGAGGAGGACGACGAGGTCACCGACGCGTCCGACTCGCCCGACACGGTCGACGAGATCGAGTACGAGCTTCCGCCGCTCGAGCTCCTCGACGACATCGCGATCCCCACCGAGCCCGGCGGAGCCGAGGTTCACCACCAGCGGAACGAGGAGATCATCGTCCGGAAGCTCGCGGGCTTCAACATCCCGGCCGTCATCATCGCCCGCAACGCCGGGCCCGTCGTCACCCAGTACGAGGTCCAGCCGGCGCCGGACATCAAGGTCAGCCGGATCGAGGCGCTCGCCGACGACCTCGCCATGGCGCTCGCGGCACGGTCGCTCCGGATCGAGGCGCCGATTCCCGGCAAGAGCGCGGTCGGGATCGAGATCCCGAACAAGGAGTTCAACATCGTCGCCCTCCGCCGGATCCTCGAGGAGGTCGACGTCGCGGCGGGCGGGTCGAAGTTGACGTTCGCCCTGGGGCGCGATGTCGCCGGCAAGGGGCAGGCCGTCGATCTCGCCAAGATGCCGCACCTCCTCATCGCGGGCGCGACGGGGTCCGGCAAGAGCGTCATGGTCAATGCCCTCATCACGAGCCTGCTCTGCGAGGCGACGCCGGACGACGTCCGGATGATCCTCATGGACCTGAAGCGGGTCGAGCTCGCGTCGTACAACGGGCTGCCGCACCTGCTCATCCCGGTGATCACCGAGCCCGATCGCGCGAAGGCCGCGCTGAAGTGGGCCGTCAACGAGATGGAGGGCCGCTACCGCCGATTTGCGGGTGCGAGTGCCAGGAACATCAAGGGCTACAACGAAACGCGGGTCGACGACGCGGATCGCCTGCCGTACATCGTCATCGTCATCGACGAGCTGGCGGACCTGATGATGCGCGAGGGCAAGAACGTCGAGGACCCCATCGTCCGGCTCGCCCAGAAGGCACGCGCGACGGGCATCCACATGGTCCTTGCGACGCAGCGCCCGTCGGTCAACGTCGTCACGGGACTCATCAAGGCGAACTTCCCGAGCCGGATCGCGTTCGCCATGGCGTCGCAGATCGACTCGCGCACGATCCTCGACGCGCCCGGCGCGGAGGATCTGATCGGGCGCGGCGACATGCTCTACCAGCCGTCCGACATGCCCCGGCCGATGCGGCTCCAGGGTGTGTTCGTGTCCGACGCGGAGATCGGCCGGGTGACCGATCACTGGCGCGACCAGATCGACGACCCGCATTACGACCTGTCGATCATCGAGAGCGACGAGGACGGCGTCGGGAACGTCAGCGATCTCGCCGACGAGGACGCGGACCGCCTGTTGCCCGATGCCGTCGACGTGATTCGGGAGTACGATCGAGCCTCCGCGTCGCTCCTCCAGCGACGACTGAAGATCGGCTACGCGCGGGCCGCTCGGATCATCGACCAGCTGGAGGCTCGCGGATATATCGGGGCGTTCGACGGATCGAACGCCCGGCCGGTTCTCCGCCGGGACGATGAGGGCTCGGACGGCGAGGACCTCGACGGGGGCGACGAGGAATGACGACGAGGGACCACGCGAGCCGCGGTCGCGCGGACGTGCGCGCCGATGCGCCCCGCGCGCCGATCGCCGCGGATGCCGCACCGTCGCTTCCGGAGCGGCTCTACGCCGCTCGTGAGCGCAAGGGCGTCGACCTCTACCGCGCGGAGCGCGACACGAAGATCCGGGCTCGCTACCTGGGTGCGCTCGAGCGCGGGGACTACCGCGAGCTCCCCGGTGCCGTCTACACGAAGGGCTTCCTCCGCAACTACGCGCTTTACCTGGGCCTCGATCCCGAGGATGTCCTGCGGCAGTGGCGGCGTGAGCGGGGCGACGTGCGCGAGGCGGAGCCGATCGTCGTCCCGCAGGCACTTGCCGCGCCTCGGCCGGGCCTGACGTTCTCGCCCGGGGTGGTGTGGGCCGCGCTCCTCACGGTTGCGGTGCTCGCGTTCGGCGTCTACCTCGCGATCCAGCTGCTGCGGTTCGCAAAGCCGCCGACGCTCGCCGTCACGGATCCCGCCGTCGCCGTGACGACCGTCGAGGATTCGACCGAGTCGTACGTCCTCCACGGGACGTCCATCGGCGGCGCGACGATCTCGGTCTCGACGCCGGGGCGGGATCAGCCGTACCGCGTGTCCGCCGGCGCCGACGGCCGATGGGCGGCCGAGGTCGACCTGCGGCGAGGGCAGAACCAGTTCGACATCACGGCGACGGACCCGGACACGGGCAAGCAGGCCGAGAATCCCGCGCAGGTGCTGATCCGCGTCCCGTTCCTCGTGTTCGAGGCGCCGACCCTGCGGCTCGATCAGCCCGCCGACGGTGCGACGTTCGAGAACGGCGCCAGTCCGGTGCAGGGCCTGACGACAAACGCGACGAAGGTCGTCGTCAGCGCGAAGTACGTCGGACCGCCGCCCGCGCAGGGAAGCGGCGCGGGCGCGGGTGCTGCGCCGTCGACGGCCCCGCCGCCGGCGCCGCCGCAGGTCACCGCGAAGGTCGCCGACGACGGCACGTTCGCCGCGCCATTCGATCTCGTCACGGGGCGGTGGACACTGACGGTGACGGCATCGAGCGCCGAGGGCAAGACCGTCGCCCTGACCCGGACGATCACGGTCGCCTACAAGGGCGTCAATCTCGTCGTGAACCTCAAGGGCACCGCCTGGCTCAAGGTCTGGGTCGACGACCGGGTCGTCGATTCCATCGGCGCGGCGGGTGCGACGTTCCGTGCCGGCAAGACGCTGACGTTCACCGCACAGCGGTCGATCGAGATCCGGACCGGGTCGTCCGGCGTCACGTTCTTCACCGTCAACGGGACGCCGCTCGGTGCGCTCGGAAGGCCCGGAATTCCCGAGACGTGGCTGTTCGCGCCGCCGACGCCGCCGCAAAAGACGCGGCGCACCTGATCCCGTGCCGGGCGACCCGCTGGCGGCGCTCGCGGAACGCCTCCAGGGCATCTGCCTCGGGCGCTCGCTGACCGTCGCGACGGCCGAGTCGTGCACCGGCGGCCTGGTCGCGAGCGCGATCACGGACGTCGCGGGATCGTCCGGGTACTTCCTGGGCGGAATCGTCTCGTACGCGGATGACGCGAAGCGCGACGTGCTCGGAGTCCCGGCTCCGCTTCTCGACGCGCACGGCGCGGTCAGCGCGCAGGTCGCGCGTGCGATGGCGACTGGCGCGCGCGAACGGCTGCGCGCCTCGCTCGCGGTGTCCGTGACCGGCATCGCGGGACCCGGCGGCGGGACCTCCGCGAAGCCCGTCGGGCTGACGTACATCGCGGTCGCGGACCCGGCCGGGATCGACGTCCGTCGGCATCTCTGGACGGGCGACCGCGCCGCGAACAAGCTGTCGAGCGCGGAGGCGGCGCTCGAGATGCTGATCGAACGGGCGGCCCGGTGAGCAGCGACGCAACGGCGGTCGGGGCCGGCCTCGAGGCGGCACGGGATGCGCGACGAATCGTCGCCGGGGAACGCATCCACGTCGTCGGTGCCGCAGGCGCGGGCGCCTCAGCGGCGGCACTCCTCGCGGCGCGCGCCGGCGGTGTGCTGAGCGGCTGCGATCCGGGCGGCCCGTCGCCGTACACCCCGGCGCTCGAAGCGGCAGCGATTCGCCTCTCGTGGGAGCACGACCCGTCCCACGTGACGCAGGCCGTGGCGCCGCAACGGCTCGCGGTCACGAAGGCCCTCACCGCGATCGCGCCGCACCACCCGGAGCTCGAAGCGGCACGCCGCGCCGGCGTCCCGCTCGAAGCGTGGCAGCAGGTCGTCGCGGATGCGGCCGTTGGGCGGACGCTCGTCGGCGTCGCGGGCACGCACGGCAAGAGCACGACAGCGGGCTGGCTCGTGCACGTGCTCGTCGCCGCGGGCGCGGATCCGTCGGCGTTCGTCGGCGCGCTGCTGCCGGCGGCATTGACCGGTGGTGTGGCGGCGACGGCGCGCTGGGGCAGGGGACCGGCGTTCGTCGTCGAGGCTGACGAGTACGCCGGCAACTTCGATCCATACCGACCGGCAATCTCCGTCGTTACGTCCGCGGAATGGGACCACCCGGATGTGTTCGCCGATCGCGCCGCCGTCGTCGCTGCCTTTGAGCGGTGGCTGCGACGCGCCGGCGACGCGGCCCGGGATCCGGTCGCGATCCTCAACGTCGCGGATGCGGGCGCGGCGGAGCTCGCGGCCGGGCTGCGCGACTGGCCGGGCCGGATCGTCGCCACGGCGCTCGTCGACCAGGCACCGCAGCGGTTGGGCGGCTACGCGCGCGGCATCGGCGAGCAGTACGAGACGGCCGCGGGCCCCGCGACGGCGCTGCTCGCGCGGATCACCGCGACGGACGCCGCGGGAACGACGATCGAGATCCATGGCCTCGACCCCGTCGCGGGCCCGGTCGCGGCACGGCTCGCCACCGCAGGCCGCCACAACGCCGCGAACGCGCTCGGCGTGGCAGCGGCCGCGATGGCGCTCGGCATGACACCGGCGGCCATCGTGGCCGGCCTCGCGACCTTCGGCGGCGTCGGGCGGCGCCTGGAGCGGAAGGGCGACACGGGCGGCGTGGTCGTCTACGACGATTACGGTCACCATCCCACCGCGATCCGCGAGACGATCGCCGCCGTTCGCCAGCGTGAGCCCGGTCGGCGGGTGTGGGCCGTCTACGAGCCGCTGACGTATCACCGGACGGCCGCGCTTCTCGACGACTTCGCGGCCGCGCTGTCGACCGCGGATGCGGTCGCGGTCGCGGACATCTGGGCGGGACGCGACCGGGACATCACCGTCGCATCGGCGGACGGGCTCGCGGCCGCCGTCGCCGCTCGACGCGCCGACATCCCGATCGCCGCTCCAGGTTCGGTCGAGGCGACGGCGGACTGGCTGGCCGGAGAGGTGCGGCCAGGAGACGCTGTGCTCGTCATGGGCGGCGGCCGCAGCTACCGGATCGGCGAGCGATTGCTCGAGCGACTCGGCGCAAAGTAGCGCGCGACACGGCCGCCGCGCGAGCCCGGCACCCTTGCTGCCGCGACCCGGTTACCATGCAGAGCCGCACGCCGCCCCGACAGCGGGCGATCCGGCCCACACCGCCGGCTCCGAGCAAACGGAGGACCCCACGATGGCCGGTGACGTCTCGTTCGACGTCGTCAGCGAGTTCGACGAGCAGGAGCTCCGCAACGCCCTTGACCAGGTCCGGCGCGAGGTCCAGCAGCGCTATGACTTCAAGGGCGTCACGGTCGACCTGGCGCAGGGCAAGGACGACATCACGCTCCTCACCGACGACGAGAGTCGGGCGGCGGCGGTCAAGGACCTGATCGAGTCGAAGGCGGTGCGGCGGAACCTGTCGCTGAAGATCTTCGACTGGGGCAAGGTCGAGCCGGCGGGCGGCAACAAGGTTCGGCAGGTCATCAAGCTCCGCCAGGGCCTCGACGACACCACCGCGAAGAAGGTGTCGAAGCTGATCCGCGACGAGTTCCCGAAGGTCAAGTCGCAGATCCAGGGCGACGCCGTCCGGGTCTCCGGCAAGAGCAAGGACGAGCTCCAGAAGGTGATGACACGACTGCGCGACCTCGACGAGTCGGTCCCGATCCAGTTCCAGAACTACCGGTGACGACGGCGATGCCTGGCGCCCGAATCGGACGCATCCTCCTGATCATCGTGGCGATCGTCGTCGTCCTCGGCCTCGTCGTGTCCGCGCTCGGCACGCCGGCGGTGTACTGAGCGTGGACACGGAGCGAATGGCGCCGCACGAGTCCGGCGCGACGTCCGATGTCGACGCGCTGACCGAATCGCAGGTCGAGTCCGCGGCGGCCGGCGAGCCGGAACCCGCCGCGGTCGACGACACGGCGAGCGGCGACGACTCCGCGCCCGTCGACGACTCCGCGCGTGTAGACGGCCTGACGGAGGCGGCCGAATCGAACGGCCACGTCGCGCCCGCGGAGAACCGGGTCGCGCCCGCTGTCGATGAGTCCGGGGCGAGCGCGGGCTTCGACGTCGACCACTACTCGCCGGCCATTGAGCAGGCAACCGTGACGCCGGAAACGCCGACACCTGAGCCACCCTCGCCTGAACCCGTGCCGGCGACGCCGGAGGCGATCGGCGAGCAGACCATCGTGCCGGCGGCGGCGCCCGACGAAACGCGGGACGCCGACGATGCGTCCGCCCAGCCTCCCGCGCCCGCTGCGACGACAGGTCCGCGAACGGTGGGCCGGTTCGTCGCCGACGCGCTCCGCGCCGCCGGCGTCCGCCATGCATTCACGGTCCCGGGCGAGAGCTTCCTCCCGCTCCTCGACGGCCTCACGGAGGCTGGCATCAGCGTCGTTGCGACGCGGCACGAGGGAGCCGCCGCGTTCATGGCCGAGGCGCACGGGCAGCTGACGGGTCGGCCGGCGGCATGCCTCGCGACGCGAGCCGTCGGTGCCGCGAACCTCGCGATCGGAATCCACACCGCGCGCCAGAACTCGACACCGATGTTCGCGCTCATCGGCCAGGTCGAGCGTGCAGTCCGTGGTCGCGAAGCGTTCCAGGAGGTCGACCAGGTCGAATCGTTCGGGCGCCTTGCGAAGTGGGCCGCAGAGCCGTCGACGGCTGCCGACGTACGCACCGCGGTCGAGGAGGGCATCCGCCAGGCTGTCGGTGGGCGTCCGGGCCCGGTCCTGATCTCGCTGCCGGAGGACCTGCTCGACGAGCCGATTGGCGACGACCGACCGGCGGATGTCGCGCGACCGGCGTCACCTCGTGCCGACGTTGACGACATCCGCGCCGTCCTTCAGCTGCTCGCCTCCGCCACGCGCCCGGTCATCGTCGCCGGCGGCGGCGTGCTTCGGGCGCGGACATCGAGCGACCTGACGCGCCTCGCCGAGCTCCTGCATGTCCCCGTGGTCGCAGCGTGGCGCCGCGCCGACGTGATCTCGAACGACAACCCGCTCTATCTCGGGATGGCGGGGTACGGCGCACCGGCGACCGTCCGCGACCGGCTCGAGACCGCGGACGCGATGCTCGTCCTCGGCTGCCGCCTCAACGAGATCACGAGCTACGGCTATCGCGTGCCCGCGGAGCGGACGCGTTGGGCGCACGTCGACCTCGCCCCGCGGGAGTCAGCGGCCGGTCTGCGCCCGCCTGACGTCGCGGTCCGTTCCGACGCACGCGCGTTCCTCCGCGCCGCCGTGCAGCGGCTCCAGGGCTCCGTGCTGCTGGCGGAGCTCGTCGACGCAAGGCGATCCGCGAACGAAGCGGACCGCGCGGCATGGGAGGCCGCGAGCGTCGTCGACGGAGGGATGTGGGACGGGCCAGGCGTCCACCCCGGCCGGACGATCGCGACGCTGCGTCGGGTGCTGCCCGACCAGGGGATTGTCACGACCGATGCGGGAAATTTTGGTGGCTGGGCGGCGCGCGGCTTCCGGTTCCGCCGCCCCGGCACGTTCCTCGGCCCGACGTCCGGGGCGATGGGCTACGGACTCCCCGCGGCGATCGCCGCCGCGCTCGTCCATCGCGACCGTCCGGTCGTGGCGCTCGTCGGCGACGGTGGCCTGGCGATGACCATGGCGGAGCTCGAGACCGCGGTCCGCGAACACGCCAGAGTCGTCGTCATCGCGTTCGACAACGAGCGGTACGGGACGATCCGGATGCACCAGGATCGGCGCGGCGCCGAGAGTGTCGCGACCGACCTAGGGCCGATTGACTTCGCCGCCGTGGCGCGCGCGTGCGGCGCGCGCGGCATCAGGGTGGAGACCGACGAGGCGTTCGAGCCCGCGCTCCGGCAGGCGCTCGCGTCTGATCGGGCGACCGTGATCCACCTGTCCCTCGACCGCCGGTGGCAGTCCGTGGACGAGCCTGCCGTTCGCTGACGTGCGGACGACGTGGCACCTGATGCCGCGAGCGGCGTGGGAGGCACGCCACGACGCCGCGCCGATCGAGCCCGCCTCGCTCGCGAGTGAAGGCTTCGTGCATTGCACCGACGGTGCGGACGAGCTGATCGCTACCGCGAACCGCCACTACGCGGCGGATCCTCAGCCGTTTGTCGCCCTGTCGATCGATCTCGACACGCTTGCCGTCGCGTGGCGGTACGACGTTCCGGGCAGTCCGTATCCCCACGTCTACGGTCCGATCGCTGCCGGCGCGATCGCCGCCGTCGCGGCACTGCGCCGCGAACCGGGCGGCCGGTTCATCGGGCTGGACGAGACCGAGGAGGTCCTCGCGCCGCTGACCCGGGCCGGTAGACTCGGCCGGATGGACAGGAAGGCGTGACGGGGCGGCTCCGGCTCGGGCTCGTCGGTACGGGCTGGATCACGACCCTCCATCTCGCCGCGCTCGAGCGCCTCGCGCGTACCGAGCTTGTCGGGACGGTCTCCGGAGACGCCGATCGCGCTGCTGCCGTCGCCGCTCGCTGGGGCGGCGCGTCGTACACGGACGTGCCGGCGATGCTCGACGACGCGCGGCCGCATGCGGTCTACGTCTGCCAGCCGCCGCATCGAGCGGCGGCGGCCTGCGAGCTGCTCGTCGAGCGCGGCATCCCGTTCCTGACCGAGAAGCCGCTCGCGGCCGTCGGCGCGGACGCGGAACGCGTTGCCGCCGCGCTTCGTGGCCGCGGGCTCGTCGTGGCCGTCGGCTACAACTGGCGCGGCCTGGACTTCCTGCCGCTCGTCCGCGAGCGGCTCGCGAAGCAGCCGACACGTCTCGTCCTCGCTCGCTGGACGGGACAGCTGCCGCCGCCGCCGTGGTGGCGCCACGTGGCGGAGAGCGGCGGGCAGGTCGTCGAGCAGGCGACCCACCTGTACGACTTCGCGCGGCTTCTCGTCGGCGAGGCGAACGTCATCGCCGCGGAATCGACGCGACGCGCCCACGCCGTCCACGCCGATGCCGACATGGCGGACCTCGCGACAGCGATCCTCCGGTTCGATGGTGGGGCGATCGGCAGCTTCACGAACACCTCGATCCTCGCCTCCAACAGGGTGTCGATCGAGTTCCTCGCCGACGGCATGCGGACCGTCGTCGCGACGGTCCCGGATGCGACGAAGCCAACGTGGCGACTGACCATGGACGATGGCGCCGGCGAGCAGACGATCGAAGCGAAGCGCGATTCCTACGAGGTGCAGGCGGCGGCATTCCTCGATGCCGTCGAGGCGAACGATCCTGCGAAGGTCCTGTCGACATTCGAGGACGCGCTGCTCACGGATCGCCTGACGCGGGCCGTCGTCGCCGCAACCGCCCGCCCGGGCTGACCGCACTACGCTCCGGAGACGACGCTGTCGACCGAAGCCGAGGAGGCGCTCCGCAACCCGCTCGACTGAGGGATCCCGCTAGGACCGCTTCCGCGCGTCCTCGCCCGGAATGCCGCGGGCCGCCAGCGCCCCCGCAAGACCCTCGAGATCCTCGACCGTGACGTAGAGCGCCGGGACGCCGAGGAACGACAGCTTCACCCGCTGGCGGAAGTCGACGCGGACGCCGCCGCGCGGGCTGCCGCCGAACGTCAGGTCGGCGTGGCGCATGCTGCGGCG